>JAFASB010000319.1 GCA_019244985.1 Acidimicrobiia bacterium
CGGGAAGACCATCATGATCATCGCCATCGATGCCGGACCGGTCGCCGCTCCTTCGCCTGCCCCCAGGACGCGAAACAGGATCAACGAGCTGGCGTTCCACGCGATTGCCGTGAGACCCGCGAACACCAACGTCAGCACGAGGGCGAACATGAACATGCGCTTCTGGCCCCAGATGTCGCCCGCCTTGCCCAGCAGCGGCCCGACGACGCCGAACGCGAGGAGCGGCCCCGTGATCACCCACGTGAGGGTCGTCGTGTCCGAGTGCAGGTCGGTGGCGATGCGGGGCAGCGAGACGGCGAGGATCGTGATCGTGAAGCCGACCGAGAAGAGGCCGGCCAGCACCGTCCAGAGAACCCACCACTGGTAGCGGTCGCTCGACTCCACCCGACGGGCGATCCGATGGCGGAACATCGCCGGCCACGGGAGGATCGCAACCTCCTCGGCCCCGGGCGCCTCGATCGTCAGCTCGACGTCCCGCTCATCCCCCACGAGCGCAGGCTATGGAAAAGGCGGTACGGGTGACAGGGTCGGCGGGGGCAGCGCGCCCCGCGGCGGCTGGGGAACACCGCGCTGCGACGCCACCCCCGACGACCCTGCCCCTTCTCGCGGAACCTACGACCGCAACCGGTGGCGACGGAAGGACCATTTCGACAATGGCCCGGATTGACTAGCCACCGTCAGTGGTTGAACGAGAAACCCTTTACTTCACGCTGGTCGGGCGGTAGACAGGGGGACCTCGGGGCCTCGGTTCGCGCCTGGCCCGCGGGGTACATGTGACACTTTGTCCGGCGGAGCGTCCGCTGTGCCGGCGGGGAGAATCAACACGGAGGGAAAGGCACAGCATGAAGCGGTTCTTGTTCATTAACGGGCTGGTCGCCGTGATCGCGGCGGCCACTGTCGGCGTGCTCGCCGGCGGCACCGCCCACGCGATCGTGTACTGCGACGGTGGCCACCCGATCAACGGCCAGACGGTCACCGGTCCCGTGTCGGCCGGTCCAGGGTGCTCGATCACCAACAGCACCATCAACGGCAGCGTCACCACGTCGGCCGGGGGCAGCCTTTACGCCACCGGAGACACGTTCAACGGCAGCGTGACCTACAAGCAGGCCGGGTCGGGAACGAACATCCTGTGTGACAGCACTGTGACCGGCAGTGTCTACGTGCAGAACACCGCGAATCCCGTGGACATCGGCCCCGGCGCATGCGGCACCACCAACACCATCGACGGGTCGGTGTACGTGCAGTACAACTCGGGCGCGATCAACGTAAGTAGTAACAACATCCGCCAGAGCGCGTACATCCAACACAACTCCGGCCACGTCACGTTCAACGGCAACATTGTGGGCGGCCTGGTGAGCGCCACTGATAACACGGGTGGCGGCAGCGTCACCAACAACAGCATCACAGGGAGCCTGACCGCGCAGCACAACAATCCGCCCTACACAGTGTCGGGAAACACCGTCGGCGGCGTGTGCAACAACAACGGAAGTCACTTCTGCTGAGCCACTCGGCGAGCGGCTAGCACACACGTACAACGCCCCCGTCTCGGCGGGGGCGTTGTCGCGTGTGCTGAACCTCAACCGAGGAGCTTCTTCACCTCGGTCTCGAGCTCGGCGACCGTCCACCGGTCGCCCTTGTCGATGACGTCGGCCATCTGCCAGGGCGTCATGTTCTGCACCTTGCCGCCCTGCACGAAGAACACTCGGCCGGTGAACGGCAGGCTCTCGGTGGCCAGGTAGGCGACCATCGGCGAGACGTTGGCCGGGTCCCAGATGTCGAACTTGGCGGAGTCCTCGGGCGCCTTGACGACCTCGCTGAGTCCCGGTGTCGCCACCGTCATACGTGTGCGGGCCGCCGGGGCGATGGCGTTGACCCGCACGCCGTAGCGCTCGAGCTCCATGGCCGCGATCACCGAGAAGGCGGCGATGCCCGCCTTTGCCGCGCCGTAGTTCGTCTGTCCGGGGTTGCCGAGGAGGCCCGAGGTCGACGACGTGTTGATCACGTTCGCCTTGACGGTGTTGCCGGCCTTCGTCTGCTCCCGCCAGTACGCGGCCGCGAAACGCGTCGGGACGAAGTGGCCCTTGAGGTGAACGTGGATGACCGAGTCCCACTCCTGCTCGGTCATGTTCACCAGCACGCGATCGCGAAGGATGCCGGCGTTGTTCACGAGGATGTGCAGGTCGCCGAAGGCCTCGATGGCGGCCTGGATCAACCGCTCGCCACCTTCCCACTCGGCCACGTTGTCGGCGTTGGCGATGGCCTCGCCGCCCATAGCCTTGATCTCGTCGACCACCTGCTCGGCGGGCGTGCGATCGTCACCGGATCCGTCGACGGCGCCCCCGAGGTCGTTGACGACCACCTTGGCGCCCTCTTGGGCAAACAGCAGGGCGTGCTCACGTCCGATGCCACGGCCCGAGCCGGTGATGATGGCCACGCGGCCGTCCAGTGCCCCCATTGCGCAACTCCTTCAGCGATCGGTCTGGGGGAACCTACTTGGTGTAGACGTTGACGCTCGACCCACGGTGGACCTGGGTGCCCTTGGCCGGGTCGGTTACGAAGATCTTCTTGTTGGGTGGGCCGAAGACGTTGCCGATCGAGAGTCCGGCCTGCTGCATGATCGTCGTGGCGTCCTGCACGGACTTCCCGGTGACGTCAGGGACGGGCACCATGTCGGGGCCCTTCGAGACGTTCACCGTCACCGTGGCGCCCCGTGCGGCGGAGGCCCCGGCCGCGGGCGACGTGCCGATCACCTGATCCTTGGGCACGGTGTCGCTGAAGGCGTCAGTGCGGGCGGCCGTGAGGCCGAGCTGTTGGAGGGCGGCGACCGCCTGGTCGTAGGTCTTGCCGGTGAGCGAGGGCAACGTGCGCGGCCTCGGGCCTGCCGACACCGCCAACGCGATCGCGGAGTGCTTGGGCACCTGGCCTTTCGGATTCCAGTCGAGCACGACGCCCGGCTGGGTCTGCTCGTCGTAGGCGTTGGAGACGTCGCCGACCGTCAGGCCCGCTTGCACGAGCTTGTCGGTCGCCTGCTGTTTGCTCAGGTTGGTCAGATCGGGCACCGGGACCGGCGGCGCGCCGGCCGAGACGTTGAGCACGACGGTGCTGTGCTCCTTGACGTCGGTGCCCGCCGCAGGCTTGCTGTCGATGACCAGGCCGGGCTGGACACCGTCGACGAACGGCCGGTGGATCGTCACCTTGACCTTCAGCGGGCGCAACAGCGTCTGGGCGTCAGACTCGGTCTTCGCCTGCAGCGCCGGCATGCGGTGGGTTGGCGTCGACGACGCACGGGTGACCGCATACGCGGTGCCGGCGACGGCGAGTACGAGGGCGACGATCAGGAAGGACAACGGCCATCGGCGCCGGCGACCGGCAGCGACGGGCGTCTGCCCCGATGACGGCAGCCCCAGCTCGGTGGCGTCCTCGGTGACGACCGTGAGGTCGTCGGGTGGACCCGAAAGAGGCAGCGGCTCGGGCGCAGGCAGCTGGCGGGCGGCGGCGTCGAGGGCACGGGCGAAAGCGACCGCGTCGGGACGCTCGTCCGTGTCGGCCCGGCCGCCGAGCTCGACAACGGGCCCGAGGGCGTCGAGCTCGGGGGGCGCCTTCAGGGGATTTCCGACGCGGCCCATCAGGGTGGCGATCGTCGTGTCGGCCGCGAAAGGCACCTCACCGGTGACGGCCTCGATCAGGGTGACCGACAGGGAGTAGAGGTCGGCCCGCCCGTCGACCGACTCGCCCTTGACCTGCTCGGGCGCCGCGTAGCGAGCGGTGCCGAGGAGGGCGCCGGCCGGCTCGGTCCACGCCGCCTCGGCGAGGGCGCGGGCCATGCCGAAGTCGGCGATGCGCAGACGGCCGTCGGCGTCGAAGAGCAGGTTGCCGGGCTTGATGTCGCGGTGGACAATGCCCCGCCCGTGGGCGTAGTGGAGCGCATGGGCGGCCTCGAGCCCGACCAGCAACGCCTGGGACGGGGTCAGGCGGTGCCCGTCGTCGAGCATGGCGCGGAGGCTGCCGCCGGCCAGGTACTCGCACACCAGATAGGGGCTGTCCTCGTCGTCACCCCAGTCGTAGACCGCCATGATGTGGGGATGAGTGAGCCCGGCGGCCGCGCGCGCCTCGGCCTGGAACCGGCGCAGGAACGTGTTGTCGCCCGCCAGCGCCGGGTGCAGGACCTTGACCGCGACCTGACGGCCGAGGGCCGCGTCGTCGGCCAGGAACACTTGGGCCGACGCACCGGTGCCGAGCGCGGCACGCAGCCGATAGCGCCCCCCGAGGACGCGGCCGACCTGGTCGGCCATGCGCGTGGGTGCCATTTGCAGCGCGAGGCTACCGGCGGTACCCCGCCCCGCTGGGGGATCATGTAGCTGATGCGAACGGAGCTGGTCGATGAAATTGAAGAGTTCGTCCGCCGCGGAAAGCTGTGGAACAAGGAGGACTTGAACGATCTCATCGGGCGTCTCGAGGCGGAGTCCGATGCCACCGACGACCCGATCCCCCGCCAACTTTCCGCTCCCTTGCGCGCCCTGCTCGTCCGCATGCGCATCGGTGACGTCCCGAACCGCCTCGCGTCGGACGTCGAGGGCATCGTCTACCCGCGGCTCTGGAAGGTGATGGAGGCGGCGCGCGACGGATTGCCCGACGCCGAGCTGCGCACGCGCATCGAGGTGTTCAACCGGCGTCTGTCGCGGACGTTCGCGCAGGAAGGCTGACCGGGATGGTCGACGAACCGACGCCCGTCCACGAGCGGGCCTGGACCCTGCCCGCGGCGGCGGCGCTCGCTGCCGTCGAGGTCACGGTCACCATCTCCGTGCTTCTCTTCGACAACCGGCTGGCCCGGCCGGCATTCCTCGTCGTGCTCATCTTGAAGTACCCCATCTGTTGGATGCTGCTGCGGCGCCAGGCCTGGGCGTTCCTCGCCCTGTTGCTGTGGGAGTTCACGGTCGGCTTTACGGCGCTCTTGGCACCTCGGATCGCACTCCCGCTGCGTGTGGTCGAGCTGGCCTTCGCCGGTAGCGTCATTGCCCTGCTCTTCGGTTCTACTCACCTGTTCCCCCGCACCCAGCTGCCCCGTCGCTGATGCGCCATCACGCCTGATGCTCCGCTTGCGGCTTCCCACGCTGATCATGGGCGCCCTTTTGATCATCGCCGCCGCCGGCTTCGTGGTGGCCTTTTCCGGCACGAAGCGCCCCTCCCAACCGAACGGCAACGCCGTCGTCCGCGTGACCCCAACCGCCGGCGATCTCGACCTGCGCCAGGCGAGCGTCGGCGTGACGCTGGCCGCCGGCTACACCGGCAACCTGTTCGTCGACGGCACCCAGGTACCCGAGGACGAGCTGCATCGCGAGCCCGCCCTGTACCAGATCACCCTGCAGCCCAGGCCGGGCAGCCAGTTCAACCTGGGCCCGGGCCGGCACTGCGCGTCGGTGACCTACTGGCCTCTGGCCACGCCCAACGACACCCGCAACTCCCCGCCGTGGTGCTTCAACCTCCATTGAGGGACCCCAACTGCATCTTCTGTCAGATCGTGCTTGGTGAACGCCCCGCGCACGTTGTGCTGGAGAGTCCGCATGCGCAGGGCTTTCTCGATACCCGCCCCGTCTTCCCGGGTCACTCCCTGCTGGTACCAAGGGATCACTACGTCACGCTTCCCGACCTGCCGAGAACGCTCGTCGGTGAATTCTTCTCCGATGCCCAGCGCTTGACTCTCGCCGTACAGGCGGCGATGGAGGCGGACGGCACGTTCGTGGCCATGAACAACATCATCAGCCAGAGCGTGGCGCACCTCCATGTCCACGTCATCCCGCGTCGCCGGAAGGATGGGCTGCGCGGCTTCTTCTGGCCGCGTCAGAAGTACGCGAGCGAGGAGGAGATGGCAGAGGTGGCCGGCCGCATCAGGGACGCCGCCGTCTAGTTCTCCTTCAGATAGCCGTACTCCGCCAAGACGTCGCCGGCGGCACCGAGGATCTGTTCGACAGCGTTCTCCGGTAGCTCGCGCCACTTGCCGGCACCGACCCTGCCCGTGCCTCCGAAGCGCATGACCTCTTCACCTGCCCGGGCACCGAGCTCGTCGTTGACCTCAGGACCAACGTCGAGACCCATCCACTCGAACAGCGCCGTCATGTGCCCAACTGGATCCCGCACGAGCTCCTCGTAGTAGACGCGGCGGAAGCGAGGGAGCTGCCACTCGTTACGTTCCACCCAGCGGACGTTCCGAGCCCACTCGCCGGCCGCATCGCCGTAGTCGTCGGGGCCCATCGGCGCCGCGACCAATGAGCGCGCCACGTCGCGTCCGTCGCGCATGAGGTGGATGAACCAGGCGTCGGGATGAGTTACGGCGATGAGCGGAAGGAACAGCGAGTTGTCCGGAGTCTTCTCGACATACCACGTCGCGCTCGGCTTGATGAGGTCCCGAGACGCCGCGAACATCGAGTCGCAGAACTCGCGCATGGCAACCGTCAGGTCGTCGACACTCAGGTACGACAGCAGGCCTTCGCCGTCGGGGCGGTGGCGGTTGCGCCACAAATCGTCGAGGGCGAGGAAGATGTTGCTCTCAGTGTCGATGCCACAAAGGGCGGGGTGGGCCGTCAGGAGGTTGAGCATCCAGCTCGTGCCGCTGCGGGCGTGGGCCAGCACGATCACCGTGCGATCGGCGAACTCGCTGCGGACGGGGGCGGTTGCCCTCATGGCGTGCTCCTTCGAACCGCCGCGGCGGCGGTGTTCGCCACCCTCCGGGCGAAGCCGCCCGCCGCTGTCGACGTCAGGTGCGCCCACGCCGCCAGCCGCACCGCCGTGGCGCGCTCCTCCGGTCCGTACCCGTACTTGGCGAGAAGGTCGGCACCCGCGATCTCGACGATGGCGCCGCCCACACCCGACGGCACGACTGGCGGCGGGTCACCCATGGCCTGGACCGCTCGCGCGATGTCCTTGTCGTCGGCGTCGACCCCGAAGGCTTGGGCGAGCATCGACAATGCGGTCGCCGGGTCGGCGTCGAGCCCTTCGATGCGAACGGCGGACAACATCGGATGATCGGCGATCTCATCTACGCCGCGCTGCTCTTCAATCCACCGCCGCGCTCCCTCCCCGGGACTCTCCTCCTGGTAGAGCGGTGACGCGAGACGGGCCGCGACCTGCCTGCCATCGCGTACCACGTGCACGATGTGGGCGTCGGGATAGAGCGTGACGATGTCCCCGACGTGGTTGATGTGAAAGGGCGAGTGCTCGACCAACACCCTTCCATCGCTCCCGAGGGCTGGGAGGAGGAGCGCGTCGGCAAGCGCACGCGCGTGGGAGAGAAACGTCTCGGCGTCGCTGAGGCCGGAGAGCATCCTGAACCCCATAAGCGTGCCGTCGTCGGGTTGCCGCCGTACGAAGCGCTCGATCATCTCCTTGCCACTGATCCAGCGATCGAGCACCTCACCGAGCCCCTGGGAGAACACGTGGGTCGGCGCAGGGGGCGCCACCAACCCGGGTAGCTCGGTGAGAGCGCGTAGCAGACGCTCCGCGCCGCTCTCCGGCGTAGCTACGAGGAACACCACTCGGCCGTACAGCGGACTGCCGGTAGCTCGGTCCTCGGACAGGATCACGTCGGGCCTCACAGCGACTGGCGAAGGTAGCCGAGTTCTGCCAGGCGGTCGCCGGCCGCGGTGTAGATGCGATCGAGGTCGGCGTCGGAGAGCAGGCGCCACTTCCCCTCACCGAGTGCTGTGGTCTCACCGAAGCGGGCGACCGCTCGCTGCGCTCGCTCGCGCAGGCGCGCGAGAACTGCGTCGTCAAGCTCGAGGCCCATCCATTCGAACAGTGCAGTCATCGTCCCAACAGGATCGGCGACCAAGGCCTCGTACCGGATCTCACGAAAGCGAGGAAGGCGCCAAGCGTGTGTCGCCACACGCTCGTAGTCCAGTGCCCAAACGGCGGCCGTCGTCCCGACGTCGTCGGGACCGAACGGCGCGACGGCGAAAGACCGGGCGACGTCGCGGCCGTCGCGCACGAGGTGGATGAACCACGCGTCCGGGTAGGCCTCGGCCAGCATCGGCAGGCGGTTGACGTTGTCCGGCGTCTTCTCGACGAACCAGGTGGCACCGGGGTTCGCGGCATCCCGCGCTCGTGCAAAGAGCCGATCGCAGAAGCGCCTGATCTCCGCGACGACCTGATCGTCGCCAACGAGCGCGCTGATTCCCTCGCCGTCGGTTCGCGCCCGGGCCAGCCAGAGATCGCTCACCGCGCCGAAG
>JAFASB010000489.1 GCA_019244985.1 Acidimicrobiia bacterium
GGGAGGCGCTCGACGACGGCGTCGAGGAGGTCGCCCGTGCCGCGGCCGTGCAGGGCGCTGACGGGGAAGGGCTCGCCGAGGCCGAGGCGGGCGAGCGCCCAAGCCTCCGCCTCCCGTCCGGTGTCGTCGACCTTGTTGGCGACGACCAGCACGGGCTTGCCGGCCCGGCGCAGCAGCGCCGCGACCCGGTCGTCCTCCTCGGTGACCCCGACCGTCGCGTCGACGACGAGCAGCACGACGTCCGCTTCCTTGATCGCACGTTCGGCCTGGCGGCTCACCTGGGCGTCGATGCCATCCTGGGTCGCCATCCAGCCCCCGGTGTCGACGAGGAGGAAGTCGCGCCCGCTCCAGTCGGCCTCGAGGATCTTGCGGTCACGGGTGACGCCCGGCTGCTCCTCGACGATCGCCTCGCGGCGCCCGACGATGCGATTGACCAGCGTCGACTTGCCGACGTTGGGTCGCCCGACGACCGCGACCAACGGCTCAGCCATCGAGCGCACGACGGAGGGCCACGCCGTCGGTCGGGATGACCTCCACGGCGCGCGGCAGGTCGGCCGGCGTCGTCCCGTCGAGGAACACGCCCTTGGAGAGGCACACGTCGGGAAGCAGGTACCGGTGGTCCTCGGGCTCGTCGCGGAGGACACGTGCGATGTCCTCGCCGACGAGCAGCCCGGTCACGCCGATGTTGCCCCCGAAGAACTCGTTGCGCACCGCCAGCACGCGCACGTCGTCCCGGCCCAGGTTGTCGAGCAACGGCTGCAACACCCGGGCCCCGTACTCGCCGCTGATAATGACGTTCTTGCGCTGGATAACCGGACTATGTCCGGCTTTCCACCCCGACAACGCAGTGGGAAGGGTGCGGGCGGCGCGGTAGCCGTCGGCGGGGGCGCCGTCGACCCACGCGAAGAACCCGGAGTGGACGCCGGTGGCGTTGTCCTTCTGGCCCAGCAGCTCGAGCTCGAAGGTGCGGGCCATGCCGACGCCGTTCTCGTGTTGGGGGAAGCCCTCGTAGGTGTCGGCCGGCGGGAACGGTCGGCCGGCGAGGAGGTAGTACTCGTCGGCCGCGAAGGCGAGGCGGCGCCCGAGGGTGGACCGGAAGATGTCCTGCCACTCCTCCACGGTGTCGACGACCGCTCGCGCTTCGTCGGCGGTGTGCAGGCGCAGGTCGCCCTCGCGCGAGTAGCGACTGAGGCCGAGAGGAACGACGCACAGTGTCGCCAGGCGCGGGTACCGGTCGAGCACGCCGGCCAGCGTGTCCTCGAGGGCGGCGCCGTCGTTGACGCCCGGACACACCACGACCTGCCCGTGCACCTCGACGCCGTGGTCGAGGAGGGCGCCCAGCCAGCGAAGGCTGGTCGCGCCCCGGCGGTTGCGGAGCATGCGCGTGCGGAGCTCGGGATCGGTCGCATGGATGCTGACGTACAGCGGCCCGAGTCCCTCGGTCACGACCCGTTCCAGGTCCAGCTCTGTGAAGCGCGTCAGGGTGGTGAAGTTCCCGTACAGGAACGAGAGCCGGTAGTCGTCGTCCTTGACGTACAGGCTCTTTCGCAGGCCGGGCGGCAGCTGGTAGATGAAGCAGAACTCGCAGTGGTTGTCGCACGTGCGCACCTGATCGAACAGGGCGGAGTGCACCTCGGCGCCGAGCGGCTCACCCGGCTGCTTCTCGACGGCCACGTCGAAGTCGAAACTGCCCCGGCGCACTTCGAGGTCGAGGGCCGCCTCGTCGGCGAGCAACTGCCACTGGATCACGTCGCGCGGGCGGTGGCCGTTCAACGAGACGACCTCGTCGCCGGGCTCCAGGCCGGCACGCTGGGCCGGCGATCCGGGCGCGACAGCCACGACGCGCGGAAGGGACATGGGTCAAGGATACGGCCGGTCTGCTCCTAGCCTTGAGTCCGTGGACGTCGACCGGGTGCTGCTCGCCGCTCCGCGCGGCTTCTGTGCAGGCGTGGAGATGGCGATCAAGGCGCTCGCCTGGATGGTCCGCATCTTCGACCCGCCCGTGTACTGCTATCACGAGATCGTCCACAATCGACTCGTCGTCGACCGCTTCCGCGAGCTGGGCGTGATCTTCGTGGACGACATCGCCGACGTGCCGCAAGGGGCGCCGTTGATGTTGAGCGCCCACGGCTCGGCCCCCGAGGTCGTGGAGGCCGCACGGGCCCATGGGGGCGTCGTTGTCGACGCCGTGTGCCCGCTCGTGACCAAGGTCCACCACGAGGTCAAGGTGCGGGCGGGCAAGGGCTACTCGATCGTGTACGTGGGCCACGAGGGCCACGACGAGGCCGTGGGCACGATGGCCGTGGCCCCCGACGCCATCCACCTGGTCGAGTCCGAGGGCGACGTGGCCTCGTTGCCCGAGACCGACCAGCCCGTCGCCCTCTTGGCCCAGACGACGCTCAGCCAACACGACTGGTCCGGGGTTCTCGACGCTGCTCGTGAGCGATTCCCCGAGCTGTGGATGCCGGGCCGCAGTGACCTGTGCTTCGCCACCACCAATCGTCAGGATGCCGTGACCGACATCGCCAAGCGCTCCGACGCGGTCGTCGTCATCGGCTCGGTGAACTCGTCGAACACCGTCGCTCTCGAGAAGGTCGCCCGGACGGTCGGCTGCGCCAGGGTCCTACGCATCAACGGACCCGACGAGCTGCCCGAGGACCTGTCGGGAACCGTCGCCGTCACCGCGGGCGCGTCGGCGCCCGAGGAGCTGGTGCGCGCCGTCATCGACCGCCTGGCGCCGAAGAACGGCGTCGAGGAAGTAGCGCTCACCGACGAGGAGGAGTACTTCCCGCCGCCCCGCGAGCTGCGCGATCTCCTGCCTGCAAATGCCCTGGCCGAAGACCGGGAGGTCGCCGCCAGCGACGTGCTGGATGAGCTTGCCCACATCGGCCGGGCGTAGAATCGCCACCATGACGCAGACGTTTACCCGCATGGACGAGTCCACCGCCGAAGAGTGGATGCACATCGGAGTCGAGTCCGCCAAAGCCCAGCAGGAGCAGGGCGAGACGGTGCTGGAGCTCCTCCGGATGTTGTCGAACATCGTGAGTGGGTTCGCGGTCGACCAGCTCACACACTGCCTGCAGACGGCGACACTCGCCGAGCGGGCGGGCGCCGACAAGGAGGTCGTCGTGGCCTCGCTGTGCCACGACATCGGCAAGGTCGTCTCCGTGCCGAACCACGGGGCGATCGCGGCCGAGATCCTGAAGCCGTACGTCCGCGACGACGTCTACTTCATGATCAAGAACCACCAGGACTTCCAGGGCCGGCACTACTACCACCACTTCGGTGGCGATCCGAACGCCCGCGACAAGTACGAGGGTGCACCGTGGTTCGACCTGGCGGCCCAGTTCGCCGACGACTGGGACCAGATCGCGTTCGACCCCGACTACGACACCCTGCCGCTCGAGCACTTTGAGCCGCTGGTGCGCGAGGTCTTCGCGCACCCACACAGCCTCTAGCTGCGGTCCGCTACTTCTCGGGGTAGATCCAGTCCCTGAGCATCGGGACCAGGCCCCGCGGTCCGCTCTTCGCGTGGCGGCCCGGTGGCGGTCCGAGGATGTAGGACATGGCGGTCAGCACGACCAGCTCGAGCGTCCAGGTCTCAGCAGCGCCGAGGGGCGGGTCGAAGAGCGGCACGCCCACTGCCACCGGAGCCAGCACGCCCGTCCCGCCCACGGTCAGCGGCATCGACCGCTCGGCGGCGACCACGTAGGTGCCGAGGGCGATTGCCACCAGGGCGAACAGGAAGAGGGCGAACAGGTTCACGCCTGTGCGGGCCAGGTTGCCATTGCTGGTCCCGGCACTGATCGGTGTGACCGTGACCGGCGTCAGCGGGAGCGTCGACGGGGTCGTGGTTGCGACCACCGCCCCCAGGTCGAAGGAGGCGTCGACCGTGGCGTTCCCTACGAAGGTGCCGTCCGGGGCGGCCGCGGGGCCGGAGACAATCACGTCGTTGCGGCCCTGGTGGACGCTGACATTGACAGGGTCGTCGAGCACGGCCGTCGTTCCGTCGGTGTTGGTCTTGACGCTGACCGACACGTCGCCGTTCTGGTCGGGGTCCTTGTCAAGGCCGTTGCCGTTGAGGGAGACGTGGACGGTGCCGACGAACCGGCAAGCGCTCGCAAGTGACAGCACGCCGCGGACGGTGTCGCCCGGCTTGATGCTGCCGCCGCTGAAGTCGCTGTTGCAGTTCGGGGGTGGGCTGCTCGAGCTCGACATGCTGCTGCTGCTCCCCGCGGCCACCACGCTGTTGAACGGTGGGATGGCGAAGCTCAACACGAGCGTGACGAAGACCGCTAGCGCGGGCAGGCCGGTCCGGGGGTTGCGCATGAACGCTTTCATCTGTCACCTCTGAACGCGAGAGCAGCGATCCACCCGGCGACGATCCCGAGAGCGGGCGCGTGCCAGGTGAAGTCGAAGACTCCTCCGACGGCAAAGACCAGCAGCGAGGCGGTGGCCGCCTCGGACTGCCACGTACGGCGATCGACGCCGCGGAGTACGGCAGCTCCGGCCATCCCGAGCAGGGCGAGTGCGACGAGGCCGCCACCGGCGGCGATCTGCAGGTACTCGTTGTGGGCGAAGTAGGCAAAGGCGCCTGTGTTGTTGAGTGGCAGACTCTTCTCCGGGCCCCCGCCGACGATCGGGTGGGCCCTGGCCACGCGGTAGGCGGCCGACCACTCCGTCGTGCGCAGTTCGAGGGTGGCCGTGCTCAGGCGACTGGTGGCCGACGGATGCGTCACCAGAGCAACGGCGGCGGCGAACACGAGCAGCAGGAGAGCGGCACTGGTGCGCGAGCGGAGCCCTGGCGCCCCGCGCCCGGCGAGGGCAGCCAGGCCGACCAGGGCGAGAGCGAGGAGGGGTTGGGCGTGGCTGCCGGACGCGGCGGCGATGCACGCCACCCCGCCGAACAGCGCCAGCAGACCCGGCCACAAGGCCTCCCGCAGACACCGGCGCGGAAGCATCGGCAGCACGACGACGAAGGCGAACAGGGCGCCTCTGCTCTCGGTTGCGATGAGCCCGGTCACGATGAGGAAGATCGCCACCCGGCGCGTCGCCGGGTGGACCCCTTCGAGCACGATCGCAAGAGGCGCGACCATCGCCAGAAGTAGGCCGGCGGCGTTGGCGTAGGTGAGCGTGCCCGCGACGCGCCACAGGCCGTCGTGGGCCATCGCGTACGGATACGCCCGGTAGACGATGCCGGCCATGCCGAGGGCGGCCATCACCGCGCCGAGGGCGACGACGTTGCGGTGGATGGCTGCTCGCTGACTGAGATCGAAGGACCGACCGATGACGAGCGCGGCGCCGAAACCGACGGCCGATCCGATGAGCAGCGGCGCCCTGCTGGGAACGCCCCACACGACCGACGCCAGCGCCCACCACGCGCAGAAGGCACCCAGGGCGACGAGCACACGACGCTCGGCGGGCGACGGCCGGCGCCGGTAGGCGACGGCGACCCCGGCCAGGAGAAGCGGGAACACCCACGCGTCGGGCAGGAAGAAGGCGCCCTTCCGGATGAAGGCCGCGCAGGTGACGCCGACGGCGATGGCGCCCAGTGTGCTGCGCCGGCGGTGCAGCAGGGAGGCAGGCGTCGACGAGCCGGTCGCCGGCTCCCCAGCCCGCTTCCGTTGGTCCACCTGTCCCGCCACTGTCACGCAGGCCGCACGCTAGTGGTGCAAATGGGACGCAGTCCAGGGAATCCCCAGACAGCGCCTAGATGCCCGCCAGCTCCTGGGCCTCGTCGAACAGACGCTGGACCTCATCACGCAGCTGCAGCGTCAGTTCGTGCACGGCGCGCCGAGAGGTCCGTCCGCCCTCTGACGGCGGCGGCGGTGCGATGGGCGCGCCGATGACGATGGTGACCTTGACTGGCCGGGGAAGCTTGTGGCCCTTGCGCAAGGCCTGTTCGGAGCCGCCGATCCCCACGGGAACGATGGGCACGCCGACCTTGGAGGCGACATAGGCGGCCCCCTCGAACAGTGACTCGACCTTCGGGCCGAACTGGCGGGTGCCCTCGGGAAAGATCACGACAGGCTCCCCGCCCTCGAGGACCTCAACCGTCCGCTTCAGGGCCTCCCGATCCGCGCCGCCCCGGTGCACGGGATAGGCGCCGAGGGCGGAGATGAACTTGCCGAAGAGAGAGACCTTCCAGAGCGAGTCCTTGCCCATGTAGCGCATGCGGCGGCGCGTGATGCTGCTCGTGAGGGCGAAGTCGATGAACGAACGGTGGACGGGGGCGAGCACGAACGGGCCCGTGGCCGGCACGTTCTCCTTCCCGACGATCTTCAGCCGCCAGAAGCCCTTGTTCAGAGCGAGCAGCAGCAACCACGTGATCCTGTAGAGCAGCACGTCAGACCATTCCCACGATTTCGGTGACCACGTCGTCAACGGTACGCCCCGTCGTGTCGATCACCACTGCGTCATCGGCCGGGCGGAGCGGCGAGGTGGTGCGACTGGAGTCGAGGGCGTCCCGGCGGGCCAGGTCGGCGGCGACGACGTCGACGTCCGGCGCGCGATCGTCGCGCTGACGCCGCCGCGCTCGCTCGGCCTCGGTCGCCGTCAGGAACACCTTCACGTCGGCGTGAGGGAACACGACCGTGCCAATGTCGCGCCCTTCCGCCACTCCCCCGCCGTGCTCCGCCGCCCACTGCCGTTGCCGGCGCACCATGTCGGCGCGGACGGCCGGGTGGGTGGACACGGTGCTCACGAGCGCGGTGACGTCCGGGCCCCTGATGGCCGCCGTCGCATCGGTGCCGTCGACCAGCACCCGGTCGCCGAGCTCGATGTCCAGGTTGCCGGCGAGCTTGGCCAGGGCGTCGCCGTCGTGGGCGTCGATGCCGTCGCGGAGGGCCGCGAAGGCGACTGAGCGGTACATGGCACCCGTGTCGAGGTAGGCGACGCCGAGGCGATCGGCTACGGCGCGGGCCACGGTGGACTTGCCCGAACCGGCCGGACCGTCGATGGCGACGATGGGCATCGTGCCTACTGCCGCAGGCCTTCGAGCACGTCGAAGAACTCGGGGAACGTCTTCGCCACGCACGAGGGGTCGGCGATGTCGATGCCGGATACCCGCAGGCCGAGGACGGCGAAGGCCATGGCCAGCCGGTGGTCGTCGTGCGGGTCGATCACCGCGCCGTGCACGCCACCGGGACGTACGGCGAAGCCGTCGTCCTCCTCCGTGGCGTCGACACCGCAGCCTCGGAGCTCTTTCACGACCGTCGCGATGCGGTCGGACTCTTTGCCCCGCACGAAACCGATGCCCCGCACGCGCGTCGGCGACTCGGCGACGGCTGCGACGACCGCGAGCGTCGGTGCCGTGTCTGACAGGTCGGCCAGGTCGACGTCGATCCCCTCGAGCGATCCGCCCGTGACCACGGTGCTGTCGTCGCCGACGTCCACCGACGCACCCATACGAGCCAGTACGTCGAGAAAGCCCATGTCGCCCTGCATGCTTCCCTGCCCGAGCCCGTCGACGCGCACTCGACCGCCGGTGATGGCTGCCGCCGCGAAGAAGTACGAGGCGGTGCTGGCGTCGGGCTCGACGACGTAGTCGGCGGCGCGGTACCCACCCGCGGCCGTCCGGCACACCTCGTCGGACACCTCGGCCGTGGCGCCGAAGCCAGCCATGACGGCGGCCGTCATCCGTGCGTACGGTCGGGACACGAGGGCGCTCGTCAGGCGCACCTCCAGCCCCTCGGCCAGCAGCGGGCCGGCGAGGAGGAGGCCCGAGAGGAACTGGCTGGAGGCGCTGCCGGGGAGGTGAGCGCGGTTGGTCGCCAGCGGTCCTTTGACGACAATTGGAACGCGCCCCGGCTCGCCGATCTCTTCGACGACGGCGCCGAGCTCCCGGAGGGCGTCGATGAGCGGCTTCATGGGACGCGAGCGCATCTGAGGCGCGGCGTCCACGCGGACCCTGGCGCCGGTCGCCGCGGCGACGGCAGGGACGAAGCGGGCCACCGTGCCCGCCTGGCGGGCGTCGACGGTGGGCTCACCGGCGGGCGCGGTGCCCCCGGTTCCCTGCACCGTCCATGCCGTCCCGCGCCGCTCCACGGTCGCGCCCAGCGCCGATACGGCGCCGACCATGGCGTCGGTGTCGTCGGCGGAGAGGGCGCCATACAGCGTGCTCGTCCCCTCTGCCATCGCGGCCGCCAGCACGGCGCGATTGGTGATGCTCTTGGATCCCGGTACGCGGATCACGGCGTCCGGCGGGCTGCGCAGCGGCTCGACGATCACGCGAGGCGCCGAGCGGATGGCCTGTAATGACGGGCGAGCAGTGCGCCACGGACCAGATCGCCTGAGGCGGCGTCGACAAGAAACACGAAGACGCCGCCGCCCTCGGCGGAGTGCACGGTCTCGAGGTCGAACATGTTCACGCCCAGCTCACTGACAAGCGTCGTGACCTCGGCGATCACGCCCGGTCGGTCGGGAACGGCCACGCGGATCTCCGCCAGCTCCTCGGGTCGCGGGGCCGTGGTCGGGAGGTTCACGCGGGCGGCACGCGCCCGCTGGAGCCACGCCAGCAGGCGCTCGCGGTCGCCCCGTTCCACGAGCTCGCGCATCTCCGAGAGCGCCGACTGCAGCCCTTCGATACCGGTGACGATGGCGTCGCGATTCTCGGCGCAGATGTCGATCCAGATCCCCGGATGGCCGGCGGCGACGCGCGTCATGTCCCGGAATCCTCCGGCCGCCAGGCGTAGGACAGCGGCGTGCTCCTCGGCGCCGGCCGCCGCCGTGGTCATCAGCGCGGCGGCCGCGAGGTGGGGAACGTGGGAGACGAGGGCCACCAGCTGATCGTGGTCCTCGGGCCGGAGAGCCACGACGTCGGCACCGAGCGATGACACCACGGCGCGGATCTGCGCGTAGGCCGCTGGATCTGTGTCGTCGGTGGGTGTCAGCACCCACGTCGCCCCTTCGAACAGCGAGGCATCGGCGCCGTCCACGCCCTCCTGCTCTGACCCTGCCATCGGGTGGCCGCCGACGAACCGTGCGTCGGCGACGGCGGTGACGATCGGCGCCTTGACGCCGGCCACGTCGGTGACGACGCCGCGTCCGCGGAGGGCGCGGCGCACCTCGGCGGGCACGGACCCGACAGGGGTGGCCACGAACGTGATGTCGACCTCGACGTCGTCGCCGACTTCGTCGAGAGCGCCGAGCTCGACGGCGCGGGCGGCGCGTGACTCGTCGACGTCGCGCCCGGTGACGTGCCAGCCCTGCGCTCGCAGCGCAAGCCCGACGGAACCGCCGATAAGCCCGGTGCCGACGACGAGCGCCCTACGTGCGGAGCTCATCGTTGAGTCCCCGCGCGTTCTCGAGATAGACGTGGCGCAGGTCCTGCGGTACCCGGTCGCTGACGATGTGCATGAGC
>JAFASB010000170.1 GCA_019244985.1 Acidimicrobiia bacterium
CGCTCGAGGTGGCTCTGCTGCTGCTCCCGCCCGGGATGATCGATGCTCTGACCGGCCACATCGATGACGGCTGGGACGGCACGCTCTCCTGGTTCTGGGTGGCGTGCGCCGTGACGACGATCGCTCTCTGCTTCGTGACCAGGGCCGCCCTGAAGGAACGCGCCTACTCGGCGGTGATGGCCGCGACCGGCCTCCTCTACCTGGCGATCCTCACCGCGTTCGGCACCGACCTCGTGGCCCGCGCCATCCTCGCCGGCTGATCCGCTAGGCGGGGATCGGCTCCAGCGAGAGCTGCACGTCGATGTCGGCGCCGGCGACCTCGATCACCTCGTTCGTGCGCGGGCCGGCCGGCAGCCACGCCACCAGCAGCCATGACCCCGGGACCGCGTACAGCGTGAAGGCGCCGTCGTCGCCGCAGCGGGTCTCGCCGCAGAACTCGTTCTCCTTGTCGCGGAGCTGCACGTAGGCGTTCACGGCGGGCATACCGCCGTCCGTCTTCACGTGTCCGGTGATGCGAGCCATTACCGAGCGATGAAGTACTTGGCCTTGGGGTGGTGACAGATGATCGCCGACGTCGTCTGCTCCGGCTGGTACTGCCACTCGGTGTCCTCGCCGACGTGCACGCCGATGCGGTCGGCCTCGAGCAGCTCGGCGACCTTGGCATTGTCCTCGAGGTCGGGGCAGGCCGGATAGCCCCACGAGTAACGGCCGCCGCGGTACTGCTGCTTGAACAGGCCAGCGAGGGTGGGACCGTCCTCGCCGGCGAATCCCCACTCCTCGCGCACGCGGCGGTGCCAGAGCTCGGCCAGCGCCTCGGCCATCTCCACGCCGAGGCCGTGCAGGCGGAGGTAGTCCTGGTAGCGGTTGTCGGCGAAGAGCTCGGCGGTCGCCTCGGAGACGTCGCCACCCATCGTCACGATGTGGAAGGCCGCGTAGTCGGTCTCGCCGCTGTCGACGGGCCGGAAGAAGTCGGCGATGCAGAGGTACGGCGCCTGACGTTGGCGGGGGAACTTGAACCGCAGCCACTCGGCCGTGCGTGTGTCGTCCTTCCACACCACGACGTCGTTGCCCTCGCCGTTGGCGGCGAAGTAGCCGTACACGACCTGGGGCACGAGCACGCCGCTGGCCTTGGCTTTGTCGAGCTCCTCGCGCAGCACGGCCCGGATCCTGCCCTTGAACTGCTCGTCGTTCTCGCCCTTCTCGGGCCGGTACTGCCACTGGTTGCGGAACAGGGCGGTCTCGTTGAGGTAGCCCGCGATGTCGTCGACGGCGATGCCCTTGACGACGCGCGACCCGAGGAACGGCGGCTCGAAGATCGGGTTGTCGGTCTCGACCTCGGGCGAGCGCGCCGGGATGGCGCTCTCGTCGATCTCCGGTGCCGTGCGCGTGGCGCGAGCGGTCGCGGTGATCTCCCGGCCGAACTCGGGATCGTCGATTCCCGACTTCTTGATCTCCATGAGCCGGTCCATCGTGCGCAAGCCCTCAAAGGCGTCCTTGCCGTAGAAGACGCGGCCGTCGTAGACGCCGCGCAGGTCGTGCTCGACGTACCGGCGGGTGAGGGCAGCGCCGCCGAGCAGCACGGGGATCGTCGACAGCTTGCGCTCGTTCAGCTCTTGGAGGTTGTCGCGCATGATCAGCGTGCTCTTCACGAGCAGGCCGCTCATGCCGATGGCGTCGGCCGACACCTCCTCGGCCTTGGCGACCAGGTCGGTGATCGGCACCTTGATGCCCAGGTTGTGCACCTCGTAACCGTTGTTCGTGAGGATGATGTCGACGAGGTTCTTGCCGATGTCGTGGACGTCGCCTTTCACCGTGCCCAGCACGACCCGGCCCTTGCCGCCCTGGTCGGACTTCTCCATATGGGGCTCGAGGTAGGCGACGGCTGTCTTCATGCACTCGGCGGACTGCAGCACGAACGGCAGCTGCATCTCGCCAGAAGCGAAGAGCTCGCCGACGACCTTCATGCCCGCGAGCAGGACGTCGTTGACGATCTCGAGGGCCGAGTGCGAACCGAGAGCTTCCTCCAGATCGGCTTCCACGCCGTCGCGATCGCCGTCGATGATGCGGTGCTTCAGCCGCTCCTCGACCGGCCAGCCGCTGCGGTCCTCCTTCTCGATGTCGGCCGCGGTGACGTCCTCGAAGATCGTCAGCAGCTCCTGCAGCGGGTCGTAGCCGTCGCGCCGGCGGTCGTAGACGAGGTCGAGCGCGACCTCACGCTGGTGCTCGTCGATGCGGTTCAGCGGCATGATGCGCGCCGCGTGCACGATCGCGGCGTCGAGGCCGGCTTCCACGCACTCGTGCAGGAAGACGGAGTTCAGGACATGGCGGGCGGCGGGCTTGAGTCCGAACGAAACGTTGGAGACCCCGAGCGCCGTGTAGACGCCAGGTAGCTCGGCCTTGATGCGACGGATCCCCTCGATCGTGGCCATGCCGTCGCCGCGCAGGTCCTCGTCACCGGTTGACAGCGGGAACGTCAGGGCGTCGAAGATCAGGTCGGACGGCGACAGCCCGTAGCGGTTGACGGCGAGATCGTGGATGCGGTGGGCGACGCGGAGCTTCCACTCGACGTCGCGCGCCTGGCCCTGCTCGTCGATGAGCAGGCAGATGACGGCGGCGCCGTACTCGCGCGCGAGCGTCATCACCCGGTCGAACCGCGTGCCTTCGCCTTCTCCGTCCTCGAGGTTGGCGGAGTTGAGAATGGCCCGTCCGCCGATCCACTGGAGGCCGGCCTCCATCACCGGCGACTCCGTCGAGTCGAGCACCAGCGGGGCGCTCACCTGCGTCGCGAACCGGGCGGCGACCTCGTCCATGTCGGTGGTCCCGTCGCGGCCGACGTAGTCGACGCACACGTCGAGCACGTGGGCGCCTTCCTTCACCTGGTCGCGAGCCATCGCCAGGCACGTGTCCCAGTCGGCCTCGAGCATCGCCTCGCGGAACTTCTTCGAACCGTTGGCGTTGGTGCGCTCGCCGATGACGAGGAACGACGTGTCCTGGTGGAAGGGGACCGCGGTGTAGATCGACGCCGCACCGGGCTCGTCGACGATCGACCGCGTCGCCGGCGTCAACTGCCGCACCCGCTCGACGACGTGGCGCAGGTGCTCGGGCGTGGTGCCGCAGCACCCGCCCACGATCGACACTCCGAACTCGCTCACGAAACGCCCGTGGTGGTCCGCGAGCTGCTCGGGCGTCAGGTCGTAATGGGTCTTGCCGTCGACGACCGACGGCAGGCCGGCGTTCGGGAGGCAGGAGATCGGGACGGGGCAGTACTGCGAGAGGTGGCGGAGGTGCTCACTCATCTCGACGGGCCCGGTCGCGCAGTTGAGGCCGAACACGTCGGGACGCAGGGCGATGAGCGACGTCAGCGCCGCGCCGATCTCGGTACCGACCAGCATGCGCCCGGTGGTCTCCATCGTCACCTGCACCTGCAGCGGCACCTCGCGGCCGACGGCCGCCATTGCCCGCCGGCAGGCGATCATGGCCGCCTTGGCCTGGAGCAGGTCGTAACAGGTCTCGACAAGGAACAGGTCGACGCCGCCCTCGAGCAGCGCGCGCGCCTGGACTTCGTAGGCGTCGCGCAGGTCGGCGAAGCGGATCTGGCCGAGCGACGGCAGCTTGGTGCCCGGCCCCATCGAGCCTGCGACCCAACCGCCGTACCCCGACGCCACCTCTTTGGCGATCTGGGCGGCCTTGACGTTGAGCTCGTGGGCCCGATCGGCGATGTCGTACTCGGCGAGGACGACGGAGAACGCACCGAACGTGTCGGTCTCGACGACGTCGGAGCCGACCTCGAAGAACGAGCGGTGGAGGTCGGCGACCACGTCGGGCCGCGTGTCGACCAGTACTTCGTTGCACCCCTCGAGTGCCGGACCGCCGAAGTCGTCGACGGTGAGGTCGCGCATCTGCAGATTGGTGCCGGTGGCGCCGTCGTACACGACGACGCGCTCGCGCGCGGCCTCCAGGTAAGGGTGCATCAACCTCACAGGCTAATGGCGAGCCTCGCTTAGGCTTCCCCCGCTTGAAGATCTACACGCGCAAGGGCGACGACGGCACCACCGGGTTGTTCTTCGGGGGCCGCGTCCGCAAGGACGACCCCGCGCCCGAGGCCTACGGCGCCGTCGACGAGGCGCAGGCGGCACTCGGGGTTGCGCGGGCCGAGACCGGCGAGGGCTCCGAGCTCGACCGGCTTCTGGTGCGGCTCGAGCGCGACCTCTGGGTGGTGATGGCGGAGCTGGCGACCGCCGCCGAGAACCGCAGCAAGCTGGACGCGGGCGTGAGCCTGGTCACGCCGGAGATGGTCGACGGCCTCGAGCCGATCATCGACGACCTCACGTCCCGCTTCGACGCGCCGACGGAGTTCGTCGTCCCCGGCCAGAATCGCCTGTCGGCGCTGCTCGATGTGGCCCGCACAGCCGTGCGCAAGGCCGAACGCCGTGCGCTGGCGAGCGCCGCCGACGGTTCGTCTGTCGTCCCGTACCTCAACCGTCTGTCCGACCTGCTGTGGACCATGGCCCGCTGGCAGGAGGGGCAGTTCATGCCGGCCCGCGAGAAATAAGGGAGCCCCCATGCCGATCGAGGTCAGTGTCTCGCCGCAGGTCCCCGACGACGTCGAGGTCCTCGGTGTTCCGGTGTTCGCCGGGCGCCGCACGCTCGACAACAGCGCCGTCGAGCTCGACGTGAGCTATCTGGCCGAGCGGGGGTTCGAGGGCAAGGTCGGCGAGGCGTGCGCCGTGCCGGCCGACGACGGCAGCACGGTCGTCGCCCTGGGGATGGGAGAGCCCGACGACGTCAGCGCCGAGACGTTCCGCCGGGCCGGGGCCGCGTTCGCCAAGGCGGCGTGGAACGACACGACTGCGGCGATCGCCGTGCTCGACGCCGCCGGCGAGCTGGACCGCGGGGTCGTCGCCGAGTCGCTCGCCGAAGGAGCGGTCCTCGCCGCCTACCGGTTCACCAAGTACAAGAACCAAGCCAAGCCGTCGAAGCTCGAGTCACTCGTTGTCGTCGGACGCGGCGCCAAGGTCCAGACCGGCGCCGACCGCGGTGCGCGCATCGCGGCGGCCGTCTCGCTGGCCCGTGACCTGGTGAACGAGCCGGCGGGCGCCATGACGCCGACGCGCCTCGCCGAGGTCGCCATCGAGGTCGGCGAGCGGGAGGGCCTCGCCGTCACCGTGCTCGACGAGGTCGCCATCGCCAACGAGGGCCTCGGCGGCCTGCAGGGTGTGGCCCAGGGCTCGGCCCAGCCGCCGCGTCTCATCGAGCTGGTCTACGAGCCGCCCGGGGCGCGCGGCACCGTCGCCCTTGTCGGCAAGGGCATCACGTTCGACTCGGGCGGTCTTTCCATCAAGACGGCCGACGGCATGGAGACGATGAAGACCGACATGTCCGGGGCCGCCGCGGTCCTGGCAACGATGTCCGTGCTCCCCGCGCTGGCCCCCAAGGTGAAGGTCATCGGCATCCTGCCGACCACCGAGAACATGCCGAGCGGTACGGCTATCAAGCCCGGCGACGTGCTGAAGATCCGTAACGGCAAGACGGTTGAGGTCCTCAACACCGACGCCGAGGGGCGTCTCGTCCTCGCTGACGGCCTGTCGCTCGCGGTGGAGGCGGGCGTCGACGCCATCGTCGACCTGGCGACGTTGACCGGCGCGTGCATGGTCGCCCTCGGCCGCAAGATTGCCGGACTCATGGGCAACAACGACGCGTGGAGCGAGCAGGTCGGTGACGCTGCCGAGCGCGCCGGTGAGAAGGTGTGGCCGCTGCCGCTGCCCGACGACTACCGCAAGCTGATCGACTCCGAGGTCGCCGACATCCGCAACACCGGCGGCGACCGTTACGGCGGCGCTCTCACCGCGGGTCTGTTCCTGAAGGAGTTCGTCGGCGACGTGCCATGGGCCCATCTCGACATCGCGGGTCCGGCCCGGAGCGAGGAGGACAACGCCTACACGCCGAAGGGCGCGAGCGGCTTCGGCGTGCGGACGTTGGTCGAGTTGTTGACCCGCTACCGCAAGCCGGCGCGGGTCCGCTCTTAGTTAGAACGCACCGGTCCCGCTCGGCGTACCGAGGCCGGTCGGCCCGTCCCAGCCGAGCCCTCCCGTGCACAGTTGCAGCGCCACCCGGCGCTTGCAGCCGTTGGTGCCGGAGGTGACGTCGTTGAGCAACGTCTTGTGGCTGTAGAGGCCGCCGACCGAGCCGCCATCGCTGGCGAGGGCGTACACGCTGGCGATGATCGGGGAGGCGACGCTCGTACCCCCGAAGACCTCCCAGCCGGTGTCCGATCCGTAGGTGTCGTACACCGCCACGCCAGTGTTCGGGTCGGCAACGGCCGACACGTCAGCGACGGCCCGGTTCGAACAGCCGGTGTTCGTTGACGTCTGGAAGCCGGGCCTCTTCTCGACTGCCGAGCACCCACTGCCCGCGCCGCTCCACGCCGTCTCCGTCCAGCCGCGGGCGTTGCTTGCGGGCTGCAGGCTCGTGCCGCCGACAGCCGTGACGTTCGGCGAGGCGGCAGGGTATTCGACGCCGTAGCCGCTGTCGCCGGTGCTCGCCGTGATGGCGACGCCGTTGTGCGAGTAAGAGGAGTCGTAGCTCCCCTCGCCGTAGAACTCACCGCCGCCGTAGCTGTTCGAGATGGCGGTGGCGCCGTGGGCCGCCGCCGTGTTGACGGCCTGGGCCAGGTTGGCCATCGACGACGAGCTGGCCTCGACCAGCATGATGTTGCACTTGGGGCAGATCGCCGAGACCATGTCGACGTCGAGCGAGATCTCCTCGGCCCACCCGCCGTTGGCTTGCGGATACGAGCCCTGGACTCCCGACTGGTTCAACTTGGTGAAGTTCACCGCCGGCAGACCGAATGCATTGCGGTACGCGGCGAGGTCGGCCGCTGCGTTGGGGTCGTCGTAGGCGTCGACGATGGCAACGGTTTGTCCCGCGCCGCCGCTCGTCGAGAGCTTGTACGCGCTCGCAAGATCAGTCGGGTTGTAGCCGCTGGGGCCGGAGGTGGCGAGCGGCTTGCCCAGCGCGTTTGTCACGACATGCGCGTCGCAGCTGGCGACGCCCGGCTGGCCGGTGTCCGGACACGACCGCCGGTGGCTCCTCCCAAGGGCGGCGTTGCTCTTCGGCACCCCGCCCTGGTCCGCCGACGCCGACGTAGCGATCGCGGCGGGAACGAGGAGAGATGCAAAAAGGAGCGCGGTGAAAGTGCGCAGACGGGGCACGGCGGGGGTCCTCCCGGGAGTTGCGGCCTGTGCAGTTTCGGCGTGTCTGGCCGCAGCGCCCAGGGCTAAATCGCGAATGGCACGAGAGGTCTAGTTAGTTGTGAAACGCGGCGTTTAGCCGGAGACGTTGACTTTGCGCTGCTGACGAGACAGTGCCCGGCGTTCGTCCTCGGTCGTGCCGCCCCAGATCCCGAACTCCTGGCGAGTCTTGAGGGCGAAGTCGAGACATTCGGGCTGCACGGGGCAGGCACCGCAGATCGTCTTGGCCCACTCGATGTCGGGCACGGCGGCACCCGTGGTGCCGAGCGGGAAGAAGAGCTCCGGGTCGCAGTCCTTGCACGCAGCGCGTGCCTGCCATTCCGGCTTGGTCCAGGTGGTGAGGCGGCCCACGGTCCTCCGTTCGCGCATTGCCCGGGGCTTGAGCGCGCATCACACCCCATCACGGACGGTGACCCCCGTCAAGGGGCAACGCCTGCCTGGTCGACCACTGCACCCGCTTCGAGGTGTCTATGCCAGGCCCACTGCGCCGATTCGTAGGCGAGGGCAGGATGGAACTTCCAGCGGTGGAGCTGGCGCTCGGTCG
>JAFASB010000087.1 GCA_019244985.1 Acidimicrobiia bacterium
CCGAGCCCAGCGGCGCCGGTCCCCCCGTGAGCGTGATGCGCGCCACGCCGTCGGTCAGGCCATTGGCGGCGATCACCTCGACGAGGGCGGCTCGGACCTGGTCGGCGGGCGGAGCGCGAAGGTCGAGCCCGGCCGCCGAGCGCTCGAGGCGTTCGAGGTGCCGGCGAACGGCGAATGCCGCCGAGCCTTCGATCTTCAGCGTCTCGAAGACGCCGTCGCCCGTGAGGAGGGCGTGATCGAAGGGCGAAACGAGGGCATCCGCTTCCTCGGACAGGCGCCCGTTGACCCAGATCTTCACAGGGGTGGAGCCTACGATCGGCGCTCATGGACCTTGACCTGACGCCTGAGCAGGAGGACTTCAGGAAGGTCGTCCGCGACTTCGCCGAGCGGGAGATCGCGCCGCACGCCGAGGAGTGGGATCGCACCCACACGTTCCCGGTCGACACGGTGCTCGCCATGGGCGAGCTCGGATTGTTCGGGCTGCCGTTCCCCGAGGAGTACGGCGGCGCGGCCGCCGACTTCACCACGTTGTGCCTGGCCATCGAGGAGCTCGGCCGCGTCGACTCGTCGATGGCGATCACGCTGGAAGCCGGTGTCGGGCTTGGAGCCAATCCGATCTTCAGGTTCGGCACCGAGGAACAGCGTCAGCGCTGGCTGCCCGAGTTGTGCGCAGGGAAGGCCCTGGGCGCCTTCGGCCTCACGGAACCCGACGGCGGAAGTGACGCAGGAGCCACGATCACCCGCGCGACCGTCGACGGTGACGAATGGGTGATCGACGGCGCCAAGGCGTTCATCACCAACTCGGGAACGCCGATCACGTCGATCATCACGGTCACGGCGTCGACGGGTCCGGGCGAGATCAGCGCAATCGTGGTGCCGGCCGGGACGCCGGGCCTGACGGTCGAAGCGCCGTACCGCAAGATGGGCTGGCATGCGTCCGACACTCACGGGCTGGTGTTCGACGGGTGCCGCGTCCCCGCCGAGAACCTGCTCGGTGAGCGGGGCCAGGGGTTCCGCAACTTCCTCGCCATCCTCGACGACGGCCGCGTCGCCATTGCCGCCCTCGCCGTCGGCCTTGCCCAGGCGTGCCTCGAGCAGTCGGTCGCCTACGCCAGGGAACGCAACGCCTTCGGCGGGCCGATCGGCCGGTACCAGGCGGTCGCCTTCAAGTGCGCCGACCTCGCGGTGGGCGTCGAGAACGCGCGCACCCTCACCTACAAGGCCGCCTGGCTCAAGGATCAGGGCCGGCCTTTCAAGCAGGCGGCGGCCATGGCCAAGCTGTACGCCACCGAACTGGCCGTGACCGCGACGCGTGAGGCCACGCAGATCTTCGGCGGCTACGGATTCATGGACGAGACGCCGGTGGCCCGGTTCTACCGGGACGCCAAGATCCTGGAGATCGGCGAGGGAACCAGCGAGGTGCAACGACTCGTTATCAGTCGAGAGCTGGGGCTCCCCGTCGAGACATGAGAACCGACAACACCGAGTGGCTACCTGCGTGGGAGGATCCCGACGCGCCCTTCCGCGGGCCGACGACGGCGCCCGCCGGGACACCGCCGCCCACGGACCCGCAGACCCACCGCTGGCGACGGCGTCTGCTGATCGCGGGGATCTCCGCGCTTGCCTTGATCGTGCTGCTCGTCGGGGCCGGCTACGTCTACTACCGGTGGCGCTTCTCCCAGATCCACAAGCAGCGCATCGCCGGGCTGGCTCCCGACAGCGGCACCTTCAACGTCCTCCTCGTGGGCTCCGACAGCCGGGCGAACGTCGAAGGCAACTCGGCCTTCAACGACAAGAGCGCACCGGTCACCGGCCAGCGCAGCGACACGATCATGGTCCTCCACGCCGACACGAGGCAGAAGAAGGCGATGATCCTGTCGATCCCGCGCGACCTGTACGTGCCCATCGCCGGCACCACCGGCTCGAACCGCGTGAACACCGCGTTCGACGATGGCGCCCAGCGCCTGGTCGACACCATCCAGACCGACCTCGGCATCAAGATCAATCACTACGTGCAGGTCGACTTCGTCGGCTTCCAGGCCATCGTCAACTCGGTGAACGGCGTCGACATCTACGTGCCCGCTCCGGCGCGTGACAAGCTCAGCGGGCTCGACATCAAGACCGCCGGGTGCGCGCATCTCGACGGCTTCCAGGCGCTGGCCTGGGCCAGGAGCCGGCACTTCGAGGAGTACGAGGGCGGGCGTTGGCAGAGCGACCCGACCGGTGACCTGGGCAGGATCCAGCGCCAGCAGGACTTCATCCGGCGCATGCTCCGCAAGGCGCTGGCCACGCGGAACCCCATCAAGGTCAACGAGCTCATCGGCGACGGCATCAAGAACGTGACCATCGACCAGGAGATGTCGAGCAGCGACATCCTCCGTCTGGCCGGCAAGTTCCGGTCCCTCAATGCGGACACGGTCGACATGGCGACCCTGCCGACGACCCCGTTCACCACCCGCATCGGCGGCCTCACCGCCGACGTGCTGCGGCTGAAGCAGCCCGACGCCCAGACGTTCATCGACCGCGTGAACGGCATCACGCCACCGCCTGCTCCTCCCGTCACGCCGGCCAACACGCGCGTGCGGGTGCTCAACGGCACCGGCCAGTCGGGGCTGGCGGCCCAGGTGTCGGTGGCGCTCCAGGGGCCGGGCTTCAGCGTCGCCGACCGGGGCGATGCCTCGGGCGGTCGGGCCTCGCAGACGCTCATCCGTTACGCGCCGGGCGCCCTCGACAAGGCCGAGCTGCTGCAGCGGTACCTGCAGAGTGCGCCGCGACTGGTCTCGGACCCCAGCCTGCGCACCGTCGACATCGCCCTGGTCGTCGGCTCCGACTACACGGGCGTCCGTGACACCCCGGCGCCGGTGGCGCCCTCGACCACGCCGACGACGGTCGCGGGCAAGGGCGGGCCGACGACGACGATCGCGCCCTGTTAGCGGCTGTGCTCGGGCGAGCCCCTTACGCTTAGGCAGGTGAAGGTCCTCATCACCGGGGCGGGGGGAGCGCTGGGTCGTGACCTCGTCGGCGCCTTCGCCGGCCACGACGTCGTCGCCGCCGCTCATGACGAGCTCGACGTCGCCGACCGCGACGCCGTCCTACAGGCGCTCGGGGCGTCGAGGCCCGACGCCGTCGTGCACGCGGGAGCGTGGACGAACGTCGACGGGTGCGAGCTCGACCCCGACCACGCCTTCGCGGCGAACGCCGTCGGGACGCGCCATGTGGTCGAGGGCGCTCGGCTGGTCGGCGCACGCGTCTGCTACGTGTCCACCGACTACGTCTTCGACGGGAGCGCCAACCAGCCGTACGTCGAGTGGGACCCGACCAACCCGGTGTCGGTGTACGGGCGCTCCAAGCTCGGCGGTGAGCGTGAGCTCGGCCCGCAGGACACGGTGGTCCGCACGTCGTGGGTCTGCGGCCGCTGGGGCAAGAACTTCGTGAAGACGATCTTCGAGCGGGCGCGCTCGGGGCAGTCTCTGACCGTTGTCGATGATCAACACGGGTGTCCCACGTTCACCGACGACCTGGCCGAGATGATCCGTCGCCTTGTCGTCGAGCGCCGGCCGGGCCTCTTCCACGTCACCAACCAAGGCGCGACGACCTGGTTCGCGCTGGCCCGGGAGGTCGCCGCGTTGGCGGGCCTCGACGCCGAACAGGTCCAGCCGATCACCACCGCAGAGCTCGATCCGCCGCGTCCGGCGCCTCGCCCTGCCTACTCGGTGCTCGACAACGCCGCCCTCCGGCTGGGTGGCGTGCCGCTGCTGGCCGACTACCACGAACCCCTCGAACGTTTGGTGAAGGAGCTACTGGGTCAATGAGCCGTATTGCAGTGCTAGGGGCGGGGTACGTCGGGCTCACGACGGCCGCCTGCTTCTCGCATCTGGGCCATCAGGTCGTGTGCGCCGACGTGCTGTCCGACCGGGTCGACCAGCTTTCGCGCGGCGAAGTGCCCATCCGCGAGTCGGGCCTCGAGGAGCTCATCCGCACCGGGCTCGACGGCGGGCACCTGTCGTTCGTCGTCGGCGAGAAGGCGGCCGCCGAGGACTGCGAGTTCTGCTATCTCTGCGTGCCGACCCCCCAGGGCCTCGACGGGTCGGCTGACCTGAGCTTCATCCGGCAGGCGGCGACGGCGGTCGCGTCGGTGTTGCCGGCCGAGTCCGTTGTGGTGAACAAGTCCACCGTGCCGGTCGGCTCGACGCG
>JAFASB010000239.1 GCA_019244985.1 Acidimicrobiia bacterium
ACCGCCTGGTCGTCGCCATGGCCGACCCGTCGAACGTCGTCGCCATCGACGACATCCGGACGATAACGGGCGCCGAGGTCAGGACCGTCGTTGCGACCCGTGGGGCGATCCTGGAGGTGGTCGACAAGTTCCAGCGCATGGAGGGAAGCGCCGAGGACGTTTCCGCACTGGCCGCCAGCGAGATGGAAGCCGAGGATGACCTCTCCCGCGTCAAGGAGGTCACCGAGGACGCCCCGATCGTCAAGCTGGTCAACCTGCTGATCAGCCAGGCCGTTGCCGATCGGGCATCCGACATCCACATCGAACCCACCGAGACCGACGTTCGGGTCCGGTACCGCATCGACGGCGTGCTCCACGAGGTGATGCGGTCGCCGAAGAACATCCAGTCGGGCCTGATCTCGCGTCTCAAGATCATGTCCGACCTCAACATCGCCGAGCGGCGGGTACCACAGGACGGCCGCATGTCGGGCGTGATCGGCGGAAAGGCCGTCGACCTCCGCGTGGCCACGCTGCCCACGGTGTACGGCGAGAAGGTCGTCATGCGAATCCTCGACAAGAGCACGGCACTGCTCGACCTCAAGGATCTGGGTTTCTACGGCGACGCCCTCGACCGTTACGAGACGGCCTACCGCAAGCCCTACGGCACGATCCTCGTCACCGGCCCGACCGGCTCGGGCAAGTCGACGACGCTCTACGCCACGCTCAACGCCGTCAACGACACGTCGAAGAACATCATCACCGTCGAGGACCCCGTCGAGTACCGCCTGGCGGGCATCAACCAGGTGCAGGTGAACACCAAGGCGGGGCTGACGTTCGCGGTCGCCCTACGCACGATCCTGCGTTCCGACCCCGACATCGTCCTGCTCGGCGAGGTCCGCGACAAGGAGACGGCGACGATCGCCATCGAGGCGGCCCTGACCGGTCACCTCGTGCTCACGACTCTGCACACCAACGACGCCGCTTCGACCCCGACCCGACTGGTCGAGATGGGCGTGGAGCCGTTCCTCGTGGGAAGCGCCCTCGACTGCATCGTCGCCCAGCGTCTCGCCCGTCGTCTCTGCCCCAAGTGCAAGGAGGCCTATGTCCCCGAGGCCGCTGAGCTGGAGACGCTGGGCTGGGACCTCAACAGCGACGACGAGTTGCCCAGCCTCTACCGAGCGGTGGGCTGCTCGGCGTGTGGGCGTACCGGGTTCCATGGCCGCTTCGCCATCCAGGAGGTCCTCCTGGTGACCGAGGAGGTCGAGCGGATGATCGTCGACCGGGCCCATACCGAGGACATCAAGAAGGTCGCGCTCGCCCAGGGCATGAAGACCCTGCGCCAGACGGGCATGGCTCAAGCCCTCGCTGGCACCACCTCCATCGAGGAGATCCTCCGGGTCGTCGCCTGATTCGAGGCGAAGGTCCCATTTCAAGGGCGCCCCGCGGGATGCCGATACCTCTTCCATGCTGAGTCCGTCGCGCCGGCTGGGCGAGTTCCTCGTCGACCGCAAGGTGCTGTCCCGGGACACGCTGGAGGCCATGCTCGACCGCGAGGAGCGGGAGGGCACGCCGCTGCCCCGCCTGCTCGCCGCCGAAGGCCTGGTCGCAGAGAAGGACCTGATGGCCGCTGTGGCCCACCAGGTCGGAATGCCGTTCGTCGACCTCGAAGAGACATCGATCGATCCCAGCGTTGACCGCCTCATCCCAGCCGACCTGGCCCGCGCCAGCCTGGCCGTCGCCATCGAGCCGAAGGGCGGCGAGCTGCTCGTGGCTATGGCCGACCCGGGCGACAGCGCCTCCGTCCTCGCCATCGAGGAGGCGATCGGATGGAAGGTGCAGCCCGCGATCGCCGAGCGCGAGGAGCTGCGCCGGCTGCTCGATGCCATGTACGGCAAGACACCGCGAAGCGACAACGCAGGCCGGACGCGTGCGGCCGGCGACGACATCGAGATCGAGTTCGCTGACGAACCTGCATCGATCACGGGCCCCGAGGTCGTCGGCCGGCTCGGCGACGAGTCGAGGGCCGGCGATCTCCACGTCAACGAGCTGCTGGAGCGTGTGGTCGATCTCGGAGGCTCGGACCTCCACCTGACGTCGGGGATCCATCCGTCGGTGCGGGTCCACGGTGAGCTGAAGCCCCTGACCGAGTTTCCGGTGATGAACGGCTCGGAAATCCGGCGGATGATCTATGCCGTCCTCACCCAGAAGCAACGCGAGCGCTTCGAGTCCGAGCTCGAGCTCGACATGTCCCACGCCATTCCCGGTCTCGGGCGCTTTCGCGTGAACGTTTTCCTGCAGCGGGACTCGATGGGCGCGGTGATGCGCGTCATTCCGTTCGACCTCGTCCCCCTCGAACAGCTCGGACTGCCGCCCGCCGTCGCCGGACTGGCCTCGTTGCCGCGCGGTCTCGTCCTGGTGACTGGGCCGACGGGCTCGGGCAAGTCGACGACCCTGGCGTCGCTCGTGGACATCATCAACAGCGACAAGCCGGTCCACATCATGACCGTCGAGGACCCGATCGAGTTCCTGCACAAGCACAAGCGGGCCGTGGTCAACCAGCGCGAGGTCGGAGAGGACACCAACTCCTTTGCGAGCGCCCTGAAGCACGTCCTCCGCCAGGACCCCGACGTCATCCTCGTGGGCGAGATGCGCGACCTCGAGACGATCTCGACGGCGTTGACCGCGGCCGAGACCGGCCACCTCGTCTTCGCCACTCTGCACACCCAGGACGCGCCACAGTCCGTCGACCGCGTGATCGACGTGTTCCCGGCCCATCAGCAGCAGCAGATCCGGGTGCAGCTGGCCGCATCGCTGCAGGGGATCGTCACCCAACAGCTCGTGCCCAGGCGCGGGGGAGGGGGGCGAGCAGTTGCCGCCGAGGTGTTGATCGCCACGCCAGCCGTGCGCAACCTGATCCGAGAAGGCAAGACGCACCAGATCTACTCGGCGATGCAGGCGGGCGGGCGCTTCGGCATGCAGACGATGGACCAGTCGCTGGCGACGCTGCTCAAGAACAACGTCATCGATCTGGGCACTGCGCTCGAGCGCTGCGCCAACGAAGAGGACCTGCGCCGTCTGAGCGGGGGAGCGGAGGCGAACAGCTGATGGCGACCACCTACAGCTACAAGGTACGCGACAGGCAGGGGAAGCTCCTCGAGGGCTCGCTCGAGGCCGACAGCAGCCAGCTCGTCGTCAACCGCCTTCGCCAGATGGGCTACACGCCCATCGCCATCGATCAGAAGGACGACGCCGGGCTTCAGAAGGAGGTCAAGCTTCCGTTCGGCGGCAAGCCCAAGCTGAAGGACATCGCCGTCTTCAGCCGGCAGTTCGCCACGATGATCAACTCCGGCCTGTCGTTGCTGCGGGCGCTGTACATCCTCGCCGACCAGACCGAGAACAAGCAGCTCTCCGGCGTCGTCGACCAGGTGCGCCAGGATGTGGAGACGGGCGCCTCGCTGTCCCAGGCCCTGGGGCGGCACCCGAAGGTGTTCAACCGCCTCTACGTCGCCATGGTGCGTGCCGGCGAGACCGGTGGTGTCCTCGACTCGGTGCTCCTGCAGCTGGCGTCGGTGATCGAGAAGCAGGTCGAGCTGCGGCGCAAGATCAAGTCGGCGATGACCTATCCCGTGGTCGTCTTCTGCGTCTGCATCCTGATCGTCGCGGCCATGCTGCTGTTCATCGTGCCGACGTTCAAGGGCATCTACTCCCAGCTCGGTGGCACCCTGCCCGTGCTGACCCGGGTGCTCATCGGGATCTCAACGGCGTTCAAGAAGTTCTTCCCGATCTTCTTCGTGCTTGGTGGCGTCGGGATATGGGGATTCCGGCGTTGGATCCAGACCGAGACGGGACGGGCGATCTGGGACCGGGTCAAGCTGAAGATGCCCGTCTTCGGAAAGCTGGTGCACAAGACGGCACTCACGCGGTTCTCGAGCACGCTCGGCGTGCTGATGCGTTCCGGTGTCCCGATTTTGGAGGCGTTGGAGATCACGTCGGACACCGTCAGCAACGAGGTCCTGGCTCTGGCCGTCAAGGACGTTCAGGCCGGCGTGAAGGTCGGCGAGTCGATGGCCAAGCCCCTCGCCCAGCACGACATCTTCCCCCCGATGGTCACCCAGATGATCGCCGTCGGCGAGGAGACCGGCGCCGTCGACACCATGCTCGACAAGATCGGCGAGTTCTACAGCCAGGAGGTCGAGGCCACGGTCAACGCGCTGACCTCACTGCTGGAGCCGCTGCTGATCGTGTTCCTCGGCGCCTGCGTCGGCGGCATGGTCATCGCCCTCTACATGCCGATGTTCAACATCATCAAGCTGATCAAATGATTCGGCGCTAGCCGAAAGCGAAAAGCGCAGGTCATACAGCATGAACGGCCGCGTCGGTCCCGTCCCGTGACATAGATCTGACACAAGACGTGTCACGCGCCCGAAAGGCCGCCTCAACGGCCGACCGAGCCCGGTCATGGTCGCCCGGCATGAGGTGCGCATAGGTCGACAGGAGCACGGCCGGTGTGTGGCCCAGGTATTCGGCCGCGGCCGGAACCGACACGCCCGCTTGGAGCAGTGTGGCGTCAACTTCTTTCCGGTGCGCGGCGAGGAGGCGCGGCCGGCCAAGGCAATCTGCGCCCGATGCCTTGTCAAGGACCAGTGTCTCGCCTATGCGCTCGACAACGGCGACAAGTTCGGTATCTGGGGCGGGCTGAGCGAGCGAGAACGTCGCCGACTGCGTCGATCGGCTGCCTGAGCGCAGGCGAGGGTCGGCGATGGAGGAAGACGCGGGAGGAGACGATCTCGAACGCAGAGAGCGTTTTGGTGGCAGAACCGTCCGTGAGAGACTCATAGCCCTCAAGAACGACAAAGGGGAGCTGGGGATGAGGACACGAATTGTGGCGCTCCTGGCCGCCGGCCTGGTGGCTGCCAGCGCAGGCGTGCTGGTTTCGACTGACGCCTTCGCGGGTGCGGCGGTTACCTGTTCAGGTAACCCCGGCACACTGAGCGGCGGCACGATCAACGCCAACGTCAACGTCCCGTCTGGGTCGTGGTGCCACATCGCGAACGAAACGATCAACGGCGATATCAGAGTGGCGCCTGGCGGCGGCCTCTTTCTGGATGGCTCCACGGTCAACGGCAACGTGAGCGCCACGAATCCGGGTTCGTTCGGCGGGTTCATATGCGCGGGGGCGTCTGGACACTTTTCGGTCGTCGTTATCGGCGGCACGATCAGCGGCAACGTCAGCGTGACGGGGGCACCGGCTGACGTGTTCGTCGGTGGGTCGTTCGGCTGCGTAGGCACATCGATTCAGAAGAACTTGCATGTGAACAACAACAGCGGTCTTGTTCAGGTCGCGAACAACACGGTGGGTGGCGACGCTGGGGTCGACAACAACAAGGGCCCGGTCCCGGTCGTAGCCAACAACACGGTCACAGGGAACCTGTCCTGCAGCCCTTCCACGGGCGCCGGCAACACGGCCAAGCACATCTACGGCACCTGCACGACCTGATCGGACGCTGAGCCCTTTGGGCTTCGCCAATGCGCCGGGCCGCTCTCCTGCGCTGGCACGAACGACTATTGCGACTGCCATATCAAGGTTGTATGAAGTGAGGGCTGCTCCGGCTGCGCGTCGAGCAACTTCTGCGCCAGGCCGACATCGGGGCTGAATGGTGATCGGTGATTGCGGGATTGCTGGCTCGTTCGGCATCCGAGAGCACGGCCAGCAGCCGCTCCTTCCAACCACTCTCCGCTAGGAGCGCAATTGCTCGGTCCGATCGCGGCGGCACGACGGGTTCAGCAAGGAGAAAGAGGTGAGCTTCCGTCGGGCTCGCGACCGGGGCTCGAGCTATTGCTTGCACGAGAAGCTTGTCGGCGTCCTGCTCGGCGCTCGGTCGTTCGTCCATGATGCGACGCACTTCGGCATCCGACAGGTAGTGCTTCGTACGGTCACGCATCGCGGCAGGTCAGCCCGCGTAGGCGAACATCATCAAGCTGATCAAGTAGCTGTTCGGCGCTCGGCCGAAGGGGTCAGCCGCCGATCTGGGACATCGATCGCGCCGGCGGGGTGAACCCGGGACCGTCGATGCCGTGACCGGCCGCCTTGGCCCACACGACCTGGCGGCAAAGAGCCTCGAGGTCGGCATCGGAGCCTCCGGCGCGCAGCAGGTCCCGGACCGATGACTCCTGGGTGGCGAACAGGCAGTTGCGGAGGGCGCCGTCGGCGGTGAGCCGGAGCCGGTTGCACGAGCCGCAGAAGGCGTCGGTGACGGTGGCGATCACGCCGATCTCGCCCTGGCCATCAGCGAACCGGTAGCGGTCGGCGGGAGCCGGGTCGTCGTCTCTCGAGCCGACGGCCTCCAAGGGGAAGACGGCGCCGATGCGCTCGACGATCTCAGCCGCGGGGACGACGTCGGGGCGCTCCCACGCGTGAGCGGCGTCGAGCGGCATGTACTCGATGAAGCGCACGGGCCGACCGGTCTCTCGCGCGAACCCGGCGAAGTCGACGACCTCGTCATCGTTGACGCCGCGCATCAGCACGACGTTGATCTTCACCGGCGCCAGGCCGGCAGCCTCTGCGGCATCCATGCCGGCTAGGACGGCGTCGAGGGCGTCGCGACGGGTGATCGATGCGAACCGTCGGCGATCGAGGGAGTCGCAGCTGACGTTCACGCGCTGAAGGCCCGCGTCGGCCAGGGCGCCGGCGAGGTGGGGGAGACCGACGCCGTTCGTGGTCAGCGACAGGTCGGCGAAGCCGAGAGCTCCCAGCTTGGCGACCAGCACCGGGAGATCGGCGCGTACCAATGGCTCACCCCCGGTGAGACGGACTGCGTTCACGCCCAACCGCTGGAGCACGCGAGCGACACGTTCGATCTCCTCGAAGGTGAGGATGCCCTCACGAGGGAGCCAGCTCATGTCTTCGGCGGGCATGCAGTACGAGCACCGGAAGTTGCACCGGTCGGTGACCGAGATGCGCAGATCGGTGTGGACGCGGGCGAACGTGTCGACCAGCGGTCCCCTGGTAGGCGCGGCAGACGCCATTCGCCGCCGTCTCGGCATTCCGACCGAGCTGATCATTGGTGCAAGCCTACGGGGATGCGAGCGGCGATCGTGCTGGCCGGCGGCGCGGCTCGCCGTCTGGGCGGTGTCGACAAGGCCCTCGTCGATGTCGGGGGGACGACCATGCTCGACCGGGTCCTGGCGGCAGCGGGACCGAATGTCGACGAGCTGGTCGTCGTCGGCCCCGAGCGGCCGACGCTCGCCGCCGGTGTGCGCTTCACAGTGGAAGACCTACCCGGCGGTGGCCCCGTGCCCGCGGTCGCCGCCGGACTCGCTGTGGTTCCCGAGGCAGACGCGGTCGTCGTCCTCGCCGTCGACCTTCCGCTCTTGGGACCGGAGCACGTCGCCGCGCTCGTGGCGGAGCTCACCGAGGCCGACGCCGTGGCTGCCGCCGACCATCGCGGACTGCCGAACCCGTTGCTCGCCGCTTACCGCGGTGATCCGCTGCGCGCCGCCGCCCGCGACCTTGGCCCCGGCGAGCCCGCGGCGCGTCTGCTACCTGAGAGCACGCTCGTCGTCGACCTCGGCGAGTCGGCGACGCTGAACGTCAACCAGCCCGAGGAGCTCGAGCGGGCGCGGACTCGGCTTCGACCTGGTCCTTGAGGGCCTTGAGCGAGCGGTGGAGGTTGCGCCGGACATCACGGGCGCCGATCTGGTCGACGACCCAACCGAGGAGTCCACCCGGGGCCTGGTAGGCCAAGCGCAGTTCCACCTTGGTCTTGTCGGGACCACACGCGCGAAGGCGCCACCGTCCCCGCTGGTCGATGCCCGTGACGCTCGTCCACGCCATGTCGCCGGGAGGGTCGCACTCGACGAACTCGATCAGGCTGCCCACGGGCGCCGACCCCACCTTCATTCGCATGTCGATCCGCGAGCCCTTTTCCAAGTGGGGGCCCGTCTTCACGTCCCAACGGGTGAGCCCGGCCATGAACAGCCGGTGGTTGTCGGCGTCGGAGAGGAAGTCCCATACCTGCTGCCGCGGCGCCGCGATCTCGACGCAGTCGTGGAGTCGCATCAGCCGAGAACCGGAAAGCGCCGCTCACCAGCGAGGGCGTCGAGGGTGCTCTGCATGGTCGTCGTGACGTAGTCGTAGGCCTCGTCGAGGTCGGGGTCGTCACCGAACTTCTCGTGCAAATCGATCGGGGGGAGCACCTGCGTCGTCAGCTTGGCGGGGAACGGGAGGCGGGGGATGAAGTCCCCGACGGTCACGCCCCATGGGATCACGAGCGAGATGGGCAGCACCTTGAGGCGGAAGCGGTGGAGGCCCAGCGCCTTCGACAACGCCTCGCCACGCGTGAGGACGAACAGGGTCTCCTGGCCGCCGACGGAGACGACGGGGACGATGGGCACGCCGGTGCGGATCGCCAGCTTCAGGAAGCCTGTCCGTCCTGCAAAGTCGACGCGGCCCGACTGCCACGAGGGCCTGTGCACCTCCCAGTCGCCGCCGGGATACACGAGCACCGCGGCGCCGGCGCTCAGCGCCGCTTCGGCGTTGGCATGGGACGCCTCGATGGTCCCGTGCTTCTTCAGGAAGGCGCCGATGCCGGGGGAGGCCATGACCAGCTTGTGTGCCAGCTGGTAGAAGCGCCGCTCGACGCCGAAGTAGCTGGCGAACGCGAGCGCGAACGCGAAGCTGTCGGGGCTGGTGTTGCCGCCCGAATGGTTGCCTACGAGGAGGACGGGTCCGTCGTCGGGGATGTTCTCGAGCCCTCGGATCTCCGCCCGGTGCCACAACGTGGCGAGCAGCCACGCCGCAGGCAGCGTGTCGCGGATGTAGTCGGGGTCGCGGTCGTCGAGCAGGTTGGGAGGGGCTTCTTCACGCGCCATCGTTAGATGTAGATACCCGCTGCTCGCCCGCGTACACGTTCATAGCCGGGCCCCGGAGAAATCCGAGGAGGGTCATGCCTGACTCCTCCGCCAGCTGTACAGCGAGGCTTGACGGCGCCGAAACCGACGCCAGCACCGGGATCCCGGCCATCAGCGCCTTCTGCGTGAGCTCGAAGCTCGCTCGCCCCGACGCCAGGATGACGTGGCGCCGTAGCGGGAGGCGACCCTCCAGCGCGGCCCACCCGATCACCTTGTCGAAGGCGTTGTGGCGGCCAACGTCTTCGCGCAGGCACACCAGCTCGCCATCGGCCGTGAACAAGCCTGCTGCGTGCAGGCCGCCGGTGCGGTCGAAGACCCGTTGCGCACTCCGAAGCGTGCCCGGAAGCGACGCGAGCACACTCGGCGCGACGGACACGGTGTCGCCGCGCAGGTCGAACGCCGACCGGGCGCGCAGGGTGTCGATGCTCGTCTTGCCGCACAAGCCGCAGGACGAGGTGGTCATGAACGAGCGCTCACCCCCGGCAGACCGACCGGTTGCGTCGGCGGAGAGGTCGGCGTTGAGGACGTTGAACTCCTGAACCTCGTCGTCGCCGACGCAGTAGCGCAGGGTGCGGATCTGGTCGGCACGGTCGACGACCCCCTCGGTGACGAGGAAGCCGGCGGCCAGCTCGAAGTCGTTGCCCGGCGTGCGCATCGTCACGGCCAGCGCCGACCCGTCGACGCGGATTTCGAGCGGCTCCTCGGCAACAACGTTGTCGAACCGCACCTCCTGGACGCCGTCCTGGATGTGCACGAGCCGCCGTTTGGCGGTCACACCGGCCACCGCGAGAACCTACCCAGCCATGGACGACTGGCCTGCCCGCTACAGCACCGCCCTCGGACTCGACCTGAGCGACGATGAGGTCGACGCCATCCTCGAACTGGCGCGCGACGTCGCTCACGGCACAGAGCGTCGGTTCGCGCCGCTCAGTGCCTACGTCGCCGGGAAGTACGTCACCGGGCGTGTCGCCCAGGGTGTGACGGCACAGGAAGCGGTGCGTGAGGCCCAGGCGGTCGTGGGCAGACTTCTCGCCTCATGAGCCAAAACCCCCTCGAACCAGCGTTCCGCCGGACCGTCTCGGAGGGCGCCTACCCGCTCCACCGAACATGGCCCGGCCTCCTCGCCACCGGTGCCGTCGGGGGCCTGGACGTCGGCATGGGCGTGTTCGCGTTGCTCCTCGTCAAGCAATCCACCCACAGCGACGTCGCGGCGGCCCTGGCGTTCAGCATCGGGTTCATCGCCCTCACGCTGGCCAACAGTGAGCTGTTCACCGAGAACTTCCTGGTCCCGATCACCACCCTCGCGTCCGGAGAATGCTCGATCAGGGAGCTCGTGCGGCTCTGGATCGGCACCCTGGCTCTGAACCTGGTCGGCGGGTGGGTCCTGATGGCGTTCGTCATCGGCGGCTTCGACAAGCTGCGACCGGTCGCCGTGGAGGTGGCGACCCACTACACGAAACAGGGAATCGGCTGGAGCTCGTTCGCCACCGCCGTCCTCGGGGGCACGGTGATCACGCTGATGACCTGGATGCAGCAGTCGACGGAGTCCGTGCCCGCCGAGCTGCTGGCGGCGATCT
>JAFASB010000387.1 GCA_019244985.1 Acidimicrobiia bacterium
TCCCCCCGACGAGGACAGGTGCACCCCGACCTGCTCGCCGGCGCTCGCCGATTGCGGCCAGCAGTAACCCGTCACGACCTCGCGCGCCATCGTCCGACCCTAAGCTTTGACGGCCGGGTCAACTTTTGTTGGACTGCTTCCGATGACGACGATCGACATCGACGCCCTGAAGCAGCGGTACGCCGAGGAGCGCGCCAAGCGGCTCCGGGCCGACGGCAACGACCAGTACATCCAGCTCAAGGACCAGCTGGCGCATTACCTCGACGATCCCTACACGCCGGTGACCGACCGCGTTCCGAAGACCGATCACGTGACGGTCGCGTTCATCGGCGGTGGCTTCGCTGGCCTCATCACCTGCGCTCGGCTCAAAGAGGCGGGCATTGACGACGTCCGCATCGTCGAGAAGGGCGGCGACTTCGGCGGCACGTGGTACTGGAACCGATACCCAGGCGCGATGTGTGACACGGCGTCGTTCGTGTACATGCCGTTGCTCGAAGAGACCGGCCACATGCCGAGTGAGAAGTACGCGCACGCGCCGGAGATCCTCGAGCACAGCCAGCGCATCGCCAAGCACTACGACCTGTACGACAACGCCCTGCTGCACACCGAGGTCACCGATCTCGAGTGGCGCGACGAGGACTCGCGCTGGGTCATCCGCACGAACCGGGGCGACGAGTTCACCGCCCAGTTCGTGGCGATGGGCCTCGGGCCACTCCACGTCCCCAAGCTCCCCGGCATCCCCGGAATCCAGGACTTCAAGGGTCACTCGTTCCACACGAGCCGCTGGGACTACGACTACACGGGTGGCGATCCCGCGGGCGCGCCGATGGAGAAGCTCGCCGACAAGCGGGTCGCGATCATCGGAACCGGAGCTACGGCCGTGCAGTGCATCCCCGAGCTGGCGAAGGCCTGCGGCGAACTGTTCGTGTTCCAGCGCACACCGTCATCGGTCGACGTGCGCGCCAACCGTCCGACCGATCCTGAGTGGTTCGCCGAGATGGCGACCGAGGGCTGGCAGCGACGCTGGCTGGAGAACTTCACCGCCAACCTGGGCGGGTTCGTCTTGCCTGAGGAAGACCTCGTGGAGGACGGGTGGACCGACCTGGCCCGTCGTATCCGCGAGAAGATCATGTCGTTGCCGCCGGAGGACTTCACGCCGGAGAAGATGCTGGCGGCCTACGAGACGTCCGACTACGAGAAGATGAGCGAGATCCGGGCTCGGGTCGACGAGCTCGTGGCGGACCCCGAGACGGCAGAGAACCTGAAGGCCTGGTACCGGCAGCTGTGCAAGCGGCCGTGCTTCCACGACGAGTACCTGCAGTCCTTCAACCAGCCCGGGGTGCACCTCGTCGACACCGCCGGCAAGGGAGTCGAGCGCATCACCGAGCACAGCGTCGTCGTCTCCGGCGTCGAGTACGAGGTCGACTGCATCATCTACGCGTCGGGGTTCGAGGTGGGCACCCCGTTCGAGCGGCGCGCCGGCTACGACATCACCGGCCGCGACGGACTGAAGCTCTCAGAGGCTTGGGCCAACGGCATGGTCACCAAGCACGGCACCCACGTGCACGGGTTCCCCAACGCCTTCATCGTGCAGATCGGCCAGGGCGCCAACCTCGTCGCCAACGTGCCGCACAACTTCACCGAGGGCGGGCTGACGATCGCCATGATCATCAAGCACGCGCTCGACGGCGGCTACCGCGAGGTCGAGGTGACCCAGAAGGGCCAGGACGACTGGATGGAGTTGCTCTACTCCGGGCCCCAGTTGGGTGCCATCGGAAACGCCGACTGCACCCCCGGCTACTACAACAACGAAGGCAAGGGCGCTGCTGTGGACTGGTTCCTCGGGTACCCGGGCGGCGCCATGGCCTACTTCCAGTACCTCGACCAATGGCGCAGCAAGGGCGACTTCGCAGGCCTGGAATTCCGGTAGCGACTCCAGTTGAAACCGGTCATTAGATGGCCAGTTCAAGGTGCCATGATGCGGTCATGGCGAACGAGCGAGACGAATTGGTGGCGACCCTCGGCAAGCACCGCAACTTCCTGCGGTACACGGTGCGCGGGATCACCGACGAGCAGGCGGCGCAGCGGCCGACGGTGAGCGAGCTCTGCCTCGGCGGGCTCCTCAAGCACGTAGCGGCGGTCGAGGAGCAGTGGGTGTCGTTCATCAGCGAAGGCCCGGGCGCGTTCGCCCCGATGGACGCCGGCGCCTACGAGGCGCACGCCGCCACGTTCCGCATGCAGTCCGAGGACACGTTGGCATCGATCGTCGAGCACTACGACGAGGTCGCCGCCCACACCGACGAGCTGGTGCGAACGTTGCCGTCACTCGAGGTCGATCATCCGTTGCCGGAGGCGCCCTGGTTCGAGCCCGGCGCGCGGTGGTCGGCTCGGCGCGTCTTCATGCACATCCTCGCCGAGACCTCCCAGCACGCCGGCCATGCCGACATCCTGCGCGAGGCACTCGACGGTCAGAAGACCATGGGGTAGCTCAGTCTTTCTTCTTGATCGAACCCTGGATGTAGGAGGTCACCGCCTCGCGGTACTCCGACTCGGTGAAGGACCACTGCTGATGGTCGGCGTCGCCCCACCCCGCGACCATCGCGGGTGACGTACGACCGATCGCCGACATCATCGCCCTGGTCATGGCCAGCGGCCCCGGCGGGACGGCGAGGAGCTGATCCACACACTCCGACACCGCGCCGTCGAGCTCGGCGGCGGGTACGACGCGCTGGGCGTAGCCCGAGCGGCTGAGCTCATCGCCGGAGACGGGACGGCACGTCATGATCCAGTCGCGCGCCAACGGGAGCCCGATCTCGCGCACGAGGAGCGGGATGCCGGCCCATGTGAGCGGCACGCCGATCGCCAGCTCGGGGATCCGCACGACGGTGTCGTCGGCCGCGATGCGAATGTCACAGGCGGCGGCGAGCAGCGCCGCACCGCCGACGACGTGCCCATGCAGGCGAGCGACCGTGACCTGGGGGATCCGGTCCAGCTGCTCCAGCAGCCGCTGCCACGTGCCCGTGCGGTGGCGACGGGTGGACCAGTCGCCCTCGACCGGCGGATAGGAGGTCGAGCGCAGGTCGGCA
>JAFASB010000457.1 GCA_019244985.1 Acidimicrobiia bacterium
GTGAGCTGGATCGTGGTGTTGGGTCCGGCCAGTCATATGGCCCGCAGCGACCAGGCGCTGGCCCATCCTCTGACCACGGCGCTGCTCATTGGCTATCCCGCCCTCGACGTTGTGCTCGTCGCCGGCGCCGCGTTGTTGGCCGCCCACGTGTGGGACCGAGCCGGCACATGGCCCGTGTGGCTTGCACTCGGGCTCGGCCTGTTCGGGATTGCGGACTCCACCGCTGCGGTCGCGCGACTTCGTGGTGCTGACGCCGGCATGAATGGCACGCTGTGGATGGCCGCCTTGTTGGCCCTCGGGGCTGGCGCGCTGGTATGGCGGCGGAGCCGTCGGGAGATGCATCCCACCCAGGCGACGACGCTGTCCCATGAGGCAGCGCCATCGGTGGGGGCGCGCATGGTCCCCTACGCCGTGGTCGTCGGCGCCGTTGCGGTCTACGCGCTGGCACCCGCGCAGGACCGCCAGGGCCTCGCCATCACCGTGCTCACCATCCTGGGCGGTGTCGTCATCGCGGCGCGCGAGTTGGTGGGAGTGATCCACGAGGCCCGGGCCAAGCAACACCTGGCGGGGCGCCTCGAGATCCAACAACGCACCACCGATGCGCTGCGCGCCAGCCTGGCGGACTGGGACCGGGCGGTGTGGGTGCGACGCGATCTGCTCGAGCGGGCCCGTGAGCGTATGCGCACGCCGGTGATGTCGATGCTCGGGATGCTGGATCTGCTCGAAGGGCAGGTCCAAACCGACTACGAACGCAGCGAGGTGGTGACGCTGCGCCTCGGCTTGGTGCAGCTGCTCAACGCCATCGACGACCTCGTCGAGGTCTCCGATCCCGAGTTGGCCCGCGTCGGTGAGGGCGGGACCCGTTCTCTCATTGACATTGGCGAGCGGGCTGTCGAGATGCTGGAGGCGCTGGCGGTGCAGAACGGCGTGCGCATCGACCACGAGCACGAGGCCACCGCGGGCCCCGGCGGGCACAGCGTGCACGTGCCCAGCGGCGCGGCGGCTCTGATGCAGCGCGTGGCCAGGGAGCTGTTGGTCCACGCCGTCACCAACGCCTCCCACTTGGTGCGGCTGCGCCTAGAACCCACGGGCGAAGGCGGGGTCCGGCTCCTCGTGATCGACGACCGGGCCGACATCACCGGCGGGTCTGGGAGAGATGTGGTCGATCGCCACCTCGTGGAGCGTGAGTTGGCCGTCGAGCCCGAGCTAGCTCTCGCCGCCCAGCTGGTGGAGAGCGCCGGCGGCAAGCTCACGGCCGAGACACGCCCGGGCATCAGCCGGACCGTCGTCGCCTGGCTCCCCGGCCCTGGAGGCTTGCTGTGGGGAGGAGGCGTCGACGACGTCTCAGGGTCGCCTGGCTGAAGGCCCTCGGGGCAGCGCCGACGGGCGGGCCCGCTCGGCGTCGAGGCGGCGCAGCTCGGCTTCGGAGCGCTCGGCGAAGCCGTGGATCATGGGCGACAGCTCGGCGACCATCCGCTGCACCTCGGCCTTGCTCGGATGCCAGTCCAGGTGATGGTGTCGGCCGTGCATCGCTTTCAACCTTGCCAGGGCGCGTCTCGGCAAGGCTGGAGGCGTGGCTCAACGAGTCTGTGGACGACCCACATCTCAGGGGCCCTGTCAGCGCCTGGTGTCCTCGGGCGCATGCTGGCAGCACCAGCGAGCTGGCGCGGGCGGAGGCAAGGCCCTGAGCGTCGTGCGCGACGACCCGACAACTTCGGCCCTTAAGGCCCAGGCGGCTGCAGCGGCGGCGGCCACCGCCCCCACCCCGGCCAATGATCGCAAGGCCAAGGTCGAGGCGCTCCAACAGGAGATCGAGTTGGGCGTCACCCAGTTGCGATCGAGCGAGGGCTGGAAGGAGTGGCTCGACGCCTCCTCCAAGTTCCACAACTACTCGTTCGGCAACCAGATGTTGATCCTGTCCCGCCGGCCCGACGCCACCCGGGTGGCGGGGTACCGGACCTGGGAGCAACTCGACCGCCACGTGAACAAGGGCGAGAAGGGCATCCCCATCCTCGCACCGACGGTCCTCAAGAAGGTCGATGAGGACGGCGAGGAGCACCGGATCACGACCGGTTTCCGCGTCGTGCACGTCTTCGACGTGTCCCAGACCGACGGTAAGGCGCTACCCGAGCCCCCGGCACATCGGCTGCAAGGCGAGGCGCCCCCTGGCCTCCAGTCCGCCCTCGACCATGAGCTCACCAGCCGCGGCTTCGTGATCGAGCGACCCGACGGGCCCTACGCGGGCGAAGCCAACGGCGACGTCAACTTCGCCAGCCGCACCGTGCGTATCCGCTCGGATCTCTCTGCGGCCCAGCAAGCCAAGACCACCGCGCACGAGTTGGCCCACGCCCTGATGCACGAACACGAGGCCACGATGCCTCGCGAGCAGAAGGAACTGGAAGCCGAGTCGGTTGCCTACGTGGTGTGTAAGTCCCAGGGCCTCGACACCTCCGACTACTCCTTCGGCTACGTCGCGGCCTGGACCAACGCTGACACCAAGGCCGTGCGCGCCTCAGCCGAGCGGGTGCGCAAGACAGCCGGAGCGATCATCGACTCGTTGCCCGACGACAGCACGAGTGGCGACGCCGGCAGCGATGCCACCGCGCCGGCGGCCGGTCCGCTCTCGCCCGCGGGAGCAGCTGTTGCCGACGCCCCGCCGAGCGGTGGTGCACTCGCTGGCTCGA
>JAFASB010000081.1 GCA_019244985.1 Acidimicrobiia bacterium
CCTCGGCGCGACCGGCGAGCATTCGGTAAGCGCCTTCGTCCAGCGCGTCGAGGACGGCAAGGCCAGCAGCCGTCGCCAATGGATTCCCCGACAGCGTGCCCGCCTGGTAGACGGGCCCCTCGGGCGCGAGCAGGTCCATGACGTCACTGCGGCCGCCAAACGCGGCCAGCGGCAGGCCGCCGCCGATCACCTTGCCGAAGCAGGACAGGTCGGGCGTGACTCCATACCGCCCCTGAGCGCCGCCCGCGCCCAGCCGGAACCCGGTGATGACCTCGTCGAAGATCAGCAACGCGCCCGCCGCATCGCAGGCGGCGCGCAGGCCTTCGAGAAAGCCGGGCGCCGGAGGAACAAGACCCATGTTGGCGGCGACCGGCTCCACGATCACGCACGCCACGTCGTCGCCGACATCGGGCACCACGTTGTACGGAACGACGACGGTGTCGGCCACCGCCGACGACGGAACCCCTGCCGAGCCCGGCAGACCCAGCGTCGCCAAGCCGCTGCCGCCCGCCGCCAGCAAGGCGTCGCTGTGGCCGTGGTAGCAGCCCGCGAACTTCACGATCCGGTCCCGGCCGGTCGCTCCGCGCGCCAGACGCACGGCGCTCATCGCCGCCTCCGTGCCGCTGTTGACGAGGCGCACCTTCTCGCACGACGGCACCCGCGAACGGATCGCCTCGGCCAGCAGCACCTCGCGCTCGGTCGGGGCGCCGTAGGACGTTCCGTCTCCGGCCGCCCTGCGCACGGCCTCGACGACGCGCGGATCCGCGTGACCGAGGATGGATGCGCCCCACGACTGCACGTAGTCGACGTAACGGCGGCCCTCGACGTCCCAGATGTAGCAACCGTCGGCGCGGGCCACGAAGTACGGGTGTCCGCCGACCGACCCGAACGCGCGCACCGGGGAGTCGACGCCGCCCGGGATCACCTCCGAGGCGCGCTTGAACAGCTCGGAGTTGCGCTCGCTCACGACTACAGGCCTCGCTCTGCGAGCTCGCGTGCGAAGTACGTGAGGATGACGTCAGCGCCGGCCCGCTTGATCGCCGTCAACTGCTCGAGCGCTACCGCGTCGCCGTCGATCCACCCACGCTCGGCTGCCGCCTTCACCATGGCGTACTCACCGGACACGTGATACGCCGCCAGCGGCACGTCGAACCGGGCCCGCGCCGCGGCGATCACGTCGAGGTATGCAAGCGCCGGCTTGACCATCACCATGTCGGCGCCTTCCTCGACGTCGAACGCGATCTCGGCCAGCGCCTCGCGTCCGTTGTGCCAGTCCTGTTGGTAGCCCTTCCGGTCACCGCCGCCAGCGATCGTCACGTCGACGGCGTCGCGGAATGGTCCGTACAGCGCAGACGCGTATTTGGCCGCGTAGGCGAGGATGGCGACGTCGGTGCGCCCGTCGCCGTCGAGGGCGGCGCGGATGGCTGCCACCTGACCGTCCATCATCCCGGACGGCGCCACGACATCGGCGCCGGCCTCGCCCTGGGCCAGGGCCGTGCGCGCGTAAAGCTCGATCGTGGCGTCGTTGTCGACAGCGCCGTCGGGCAGAAGGACGCCGCAGTGGCCGTGGTCGGTGTATTCGTCGAGGCACAGGTCGGCCATCAGGACGAGTGAGTCGCCGACCTCGTCGCGGAGATCGCGGAGCGCGACCTGGACGATGCCGTCCGGGTTCCACGCCTCGGAGCCCTCGGCGTCCTTGCGCGCGGGAATCCCGAAGAGGATGACCCCCGGGATGCCGAGCCCGGCCAGCTCCCGCACCTCCTTGCGCAGCGATTCGCGCGTGTGTTGCACCACGCCCGGGAGCGAGACCACCGGCGCGGGCGCCGAGATGTCCTCGCGCACGAACAGCGGCGCGACGAGGTCGTCGACGGTCAGCCGCGCCTCGGCGACCAGCCGGCGCAGAGCCGGGGTGCGGCGCAGTCGGCGGAGGCGCCGGGCGGGGAAACCCACGCCGCGATGGTAGGCGGCCGGTTGCCCTACTTCCTCGTGATGACGGGCACCGTCGATGCCTCATCGCCAGGAACCCGGTCGGATCTCTAGGGTCTCGCCACGATCAGCTCGAAGACGTCGAAGAGCGACGGCAACACGACGCGCCGACGTTCGGTGAGGTCCGCCCGCCGCCACAGAGCGTCGAACTCGGCGAGCGAACGCTCTCGCCCGGCGGCGGTGAGGGCGAGCATCAGCATGTCGCTGGCCTTGGCGAAGTTGCCGGCCGCCCCACGCTCGACGTGGGGCTCGACGACAGCGAGACGCGAGCCGGGCGTCATAGCGCTGGCGATCGTGCGGAGGATGGCGACGCAGTCGTCGTCGCCCCAGTCGTGGATCACGGAGAACAGCAGGTAGAGGTCGCAGCCGCCGGGCACCGATTCGAAGAAATCGCCCGGGGCGAACTCCGCTCGGTCGGCTACACCTGTGGCGTCGAACACGCGGGCCGCGTCGTCGGCGAGAGACGGCAGCTCCAGGAGGACGCCGCGCGTCGCAGGGAACGTCGTGAGGATGTGCGCGAGCACCGAACCGCTGCCCCCGCCGACGTCACAGACCGTTCGCACGCCGGCGAGGTCGTAGTGCTCGGCGAACAGGAGTGCCTGCATTCGAGAACCACTCGCCATGGCCTTGTTGAAGTCGACGCCGGCGCTCGGGTCGACCTCGTTGACGAACGTGAAGAAGTCGCAGCCGTGGGCGGCGACGACGGCATCGCCGGCGCCTCGGATGCGCACGTCCATGCTCTTCCAGATGTCCCAGTTCCACGGGCTTCCGAAGAACAGCACCCATGACCGCCATGACCACGGGTGGTCGGCACGCAGGAACTCCGACGCCGCGTTGTTGGCGTAGCGACCGTCCCGCTCCTGACGGAACACACCCCGCGAGACCAGGTACCGCAGGAGACGGTTGAGGGCGTCCTCCTCGGCGCCGGCCGACCGGGCCAGGTCAGCCGCCGACTGCGGGCCGCCGGCGACGAGGTCGGGAATCCCGAGGTCGACGGCGACGAACAGCGCCTTGTTGTCGATCACCCCGAACATGCGCTCGAGGACGACCTGGAAGGGAGCGGTCATCCGGTCGTGCGTCCGGCCCAGAGCCCGACGGGCGGCGGTAACGGCGCGAGTCACCGCAGGCGGCGGCACCACAGGAACGGGCAGGCCGAGCGCCCGGGGGATCTCGCTCATCGCCCCGACAGCACCGAGACCAGGGCCTCGACGACGCCGTCGACGGTGTGCTCGTCTGCGACGACGTCGACGGTCAGACCCGCATCGCGAGCGGTGGCGGCCGTGATCGGTCCGATGCAGACGACGACCGGGGCGACCGCGTCGACACCCGCCACCTGGAGAAAGTTCGTCACTGTCGAGGACGACGTGAACGTGATGGCGTCGGCCTTGCGGGCTTCGGCCAGTGCCTCGGGCGACGGCTCGGCGGGCCGCGTCCGGTACGCCTCGACGACGGTGACCGCCCATCCCTTGGCGGCCAGCCCGTCCACGAGCACGTCCCTGGCCACGGCAGCGCGGGGCAGCAGGACCCCCCCGTCGCCCGACGGGAACACCTCGACGAGCGATTCGGCGACGAAGCGCTCGGGCATGAGATCGGCCTCGATCCCGAAGCGGGCGAGAGCCGCCGCCGTGCCCGGCCCGATGGCGGCCACCTTCGTCGTGCCGAAGTCACGCGCATCCCGCAGCAGCGCGCAGAACCGGTCGACGGCGTTCACCGACGTGAACACGACCCACTGGAAGTCGCCGCCGCGTAGCGAGGTGACGCCGTCCCCCAACTTCGCCCCGCCGTCGTCCGCGTCGCCGATGGTGATCGCCGGCAGCTCGATCGTCTCGGCGCCGAGTCGGTGGAGGCGGTCCACCAGCTCCGATGCCTGCTCCCGCGCCCGCGTGACGACGACCCGGCGACCGAACAGCGGCCGGTTCTCGAACCAACGCAGGTCGAGCTCGGCGACCGCACCCACCACCATCGTGACCGGCGCCTCGAGCTCGACGTCTCCGAGCTGGCCGAGCGTCGTACGCACTGTGCGCTGCTCGGGCCTGGTCCCCCAGCGCACGGCCGCGACCGGAGTCTCGTCGGCCAGGCCACCCGCAATCAGCCGTTCGGCGATGGCCGTCCGCGTCGCCACGCCCATGAGGATCACGATCGTCCCGCCGACGCGCGCGACCGCATCCCAGTCGGTCTCGGTCGCCGCCCACGGGTCCTCGTGGCCGGTGACCACGGTGAACGACGTCGACCTGCCTCGGTAGGTGACGGGCACACCGGCGTACGCCGGGACGCCGACAGCCGAGGTGATGCCCGGGACGACCTCGAAGGGCACGCCCGCGTCGAGCAGGGCCTCGGCCTCCTCGCCCCCACGCGCGAACACGAACGGATCGCCGCCTTTCAGGCGCACGACCTCCTTGCCGTCACGACCGCGAGCGACGAGCAACGCGTTGATCTCCTCCTGCGGCACGCTCGGATGGCCGGGCATCTTGCCGACGGCGATGCGCTCGGCGTCGGGGGGCGCAAGATCGAGCAGCGAGGCGACCGACAGGCGGTCGTAGACGACGACGTCGGCCCGCCCCAGCACCTGCGCTCCCTTCACCGTCAGAAGATCAGGATCGCCCGGTCCAGCGCCGACCAAATACACGGTCACGACGCGTCGAGCTCCGCGAGGAGTGCAGCGGCGCCGCCTTCGTCGAGCAGGTGGCGCGCGACGGCGCGGCCCACGGCGACGCCGTCGTCTCCCGTGTCGGCGTGGCGGAGGAGCGTGACGCCGTCGAGGCTGGCGATCATCCCCGTGACCGTGATGCGTCCGTCGGCCGCGACCGTGGCCAGCGCCCCGACCGGCAGCTGGCACCCCTCGCCGATCTCGCGCAGGTACGCCCGCTCAGCCTCGACGGCCCGCCGCGACTGCGGGTGATCGATGCGCGCCAGGGCGGCCCGCACCCGCTCGTCATCGGCGCGGCATTCCACGGCCAGCGCGCCCTGGCCGACCTGCGGCAGGAGCACGGCGGGGTCGAGCACCTCGTCGATGACCTGGGTTCGCCCCAGACGGCGGAGCGCCGCTGCGGCAACCACGACGGCGTCGAAGTCGGCCGCCTTCGCGAGCCGGGTGTCGATGTTGCCTCGCAGCCCGCCGAAGGTGAGATCGGGACGGACCCACGCAAGCTGGGCCCGTCGGCGCACGGACCCTGTACCGACGCGCCCGCCGACAGGAAGACCTTCCACTGTCGAGCCCACCAGCGCGTCGCGCGGATCCTCGCGTTCGGGGATGGCGGCGATGACGAGCCCCTCGGGGGACCGCGCCGGCAGGTCTTTCGCCGAATGCACGGCGAAGTCGGCACGGCCGTCGAGCACGGCCTGCTGGACCTCCTTCACGAACACGCCCTGGCCGCCCATCTCCCAGATGGCGACGTCGGTCCGCTGATCGCCGAGCGTCTGCACCACCACGGGTTCGACCGGCTCGCCGAGCGCGTCGGACACCAGGTCGGTCTGGAGACGAGCAAGGGCGCTGGCCCGAGTGGCCGCGCGCACCGTACGAACCCCTACAGGTCGAACAGCTCGCGAAGAGCGTCGGAGAGGCGCTCGCCCTTGGGCGTGCCGGCGGCGTCCTTCAGGTGCACGGTCGGGTCGTGCAGGAGCTTCGCCAACACGCCGCGGGTCACCGCCTCGACGGCCTCGCGCTGTTTGGGGTCGAGGCCCTCGAGGCGACCGCGGTGGCGCTCGAGCTCGGCGAGCCGCAGCGCCTCGGCGCGCTCGCGCAGCGCCGTGATCATCGGCGCCACCTCGCGGGCCGTGACGCTGTCGAGGAACCGATCACGCTCCTCGTCGATGATGGTGCGCACCCGGCCGACCTCGCGGCGCCGCTCTGCGAGCCCGGCCTCCACGAACCCACGCACGTCGTCGAGATCGAGGAGGACGACGCCGGGAAGCTCGGACACCGAGGGGTCGATGTCGCGCGGCATGGCAACATCGACGATCAACAACGGACGCCCGTTGCGGGCCTCGACGATCGGCGCCAGATCGCTCTGGTCGACGATGGCCGACGGCGCTCCGGTCGACGTGAGCAGCACGTCGACGTCACCCAGGACATCGCCGACGCCGTCGAGCTGTACGGCGCGGCCACCCACGCGGGACGCCAGCGCCACCGCGCGCTCCCAGGTGCGGTTGGCGACGATGACCTCGGCGCCGTCGATACCGGCGACCGCCAACGCCATGCTCTCGCCGACCTCGCCGGCGCCGAGCAGCAGGATGCGCTTGCCTTCGAGCGAGCCCAACCGGCGGGCCGCCATGTCGACGGCGGCGTGGGCGAGCGACGTGCTGCCGCGTCCGATCGCCGTCTCGGTGCGGACGCGTTTGCCGACGACCAGGGCGTGGCGGAAGAGGGCAGCCAGACGCGGGCCAGTCGCCCCTTCCTCCTGTGCGGACTGCCACGCGTGGCGCACCTGCCCGAGGATCTCGCTCTCCCCGAGGACCACCGAGTCGACCCCGGCGGCGACGGAGAACAGATGGTTGACGGCGCCCTCGTCGAAGTACGTGTACAGATGGTCGCTGAAGTCTTCGGGCGCGATGAACGCCATCTCGCTGAAGGCGTTCCGGATGTCCTGCACGGCGCCGTGGTAGCGCTCGGCGACGGCGTACACCTCGGTGCGGTGGCACGTCGATAACACGACGACCTCGCCGACGTGCTCGCGCGAGGCCAGATCGCCCAGCACCTTCGGAAGGCGGGCTGGTGAGACGTTCACTCGCTCGAGCAATTCGAGCGGGACGGTGCGATGGTTCAGTCCGACGACGACGACAGACACGCCTGCAGGCGCTCCCTTGCATCGGCCACTTGGCCGTTTCTGATCAGTTCGAGCATGTCGGAGTCGAGGGCGTTCTGCCAATTCAGCCCCTCAGTCGAACGCCCGTCGGCCCGCACGGCTTCCCGTTCGGCGGCCAGCAGATCGGCCAGCACCTCGTACTCAGGCCCGACCTCGGCCGCCAACCGGCCCTTGAGCCACGACGCCAACGCCGGGCTCCTTCCGCCCGTGGACACGGCCACCAGCACGGGTCCGCGCCGTACGACGGCGGGAAGGGTGAACGAGCAGTTCTCGGGGTCGTCAACACCGTTGACCCACACACCCGCGGCGTCGCCGTCGTCGTACACGGCCTTGTTGGCCGCGGCTGACCCCGTCGCCGCGATCGCCAGGCGGTAGCCCGACACCTCGCCCGGCGCGTACGACCGCTCTTCCCAGGTGACCGCCAGCGCCCGGACCTCGGGCCCCACGTCTTCGCCCACGACGTGCACCTCGGCGCCGCACGCCAGCAGGGCGGCTGCCTTCTCGGCCGCCACAGCCCCGCCTCCGACGACGAGGCACGGCCGGCCCTTCACGATGAGGTTCACCGGATACTGCGGCGGAAGCATCTGCGACGCCAGTACTACTGCACGGAAGCCAGCTCGGAGATGGCGGCCCCCGCCTCCCCGGCGCCCATGCGGCGCTGCTGGTAGTAGGAGAGGATCTGCAACTCGATCGACAGGTCGACCTTGCGGAGCGACACGTCGTCGGGAACGGTCAGCACGACCGGCGCGAAGTTCAGGATCGACGTCACACCGGCGGCAACGAGACGGTCGGCGACCTCCTGGGCAACGGTCGCCGGTGTGGCGACGATGCCGATGGCGATGCGCTCGTCGGCGACGGCCTGACCCAGTTCGTCGAGGCCCCGGACCCGCATCCCGGCGACCGCCTCGCCCCGTTTCGCAGGGTCGGAGTCGACCAGGGCGGCCACCCGGAAGCCGCGCTCGGAGAACCCCTTGTAGTTGGCGAGGGCGTG
>JAFASB010000136.1 GCA_019244985.1 Acidimicrobiia bacterium
TGCGCCAGGGTGACAGCGGCGCGGACTCGAGGCGTTCGACGACGCGCTCGAATGCGACGCCGACCACCAGCGCCGCCGCAGCGGACGCTGCCGCGTTCAACGCCTGGTGCTTGCCCCGTGCATGGAGGCGGACGTCTCCGCTCCCCCACGGCGACTCGAGCGTGAACGACGGCTGCAGCTCCTCGTCCACGATGACGCCGGTCGCCCGAACGTCGCCATCGCCCACGCCGAACGTCAGCACGCGGGCCTTCGTGCGCGATGCCATGCCCATGACCCGCTCATCGTTGCCGTTCAGTACCGCCGTGCCGGTGTCCGGGAGTGCGGCGGGCAGCTCGCCCTTGGCCCGAGCCACACCGTCGAGGTCCCCGAACATCTCGGTGTGGGCGCTCGCCACGTTGGTGACGATCCCGATGTCGGGCCGCGCCAGCTCACACAGCCACGCGATGTGTCCGAAGCCGCGTGCGCCCATCTCGAGCACCGCGGCGCGCGTGCCGTCGTCGGCGTTCACCAGGGTCAGCGGCACGCCGAGCTCGTTGTTGAACGACCGTTCGCTGACTGCCGTCGGCAACTCGGCACGCAGGACGGCGCCCAGCAGGTCCTTGGTCGAGGTCTTGCCCGCCGACCCGGTGATGCCGACGACAGGACCAGGAAGCTGGCGGCGCGCCCAGGCACCAAGCGCCGAAAGCGCTGCGCTCGTGTCGGCGACGACGACGGCTGTGCCGTCGCCCGGCTGCCGGGCCGTGAGGTAGGCGGCGGCGCCGCCTCCCAGAGCGGCGTCGATGAAGTCGTGGCCGTCTCGCTCGGCGACGACGGGGACGAACAGGGCGCCCGGACGGAGCACGCGCGAGTCGATGCCCGCCCCGTCGACGGTGACGTCCGGCCCGTGAAGGGTTCCCCCGGTGATCTCGGCCACCTGGCTGGCGAGCAGCTTCATCGTGTGGGCCATCCCGCCCGCTCGAGCTCCTCGCGCGCCACGTCCCGGTCGTCGAAGGGAACGGTGTGGTCGGCGAACTGCTGGGTGGTCTCGTGGCCCTTGCCGGCGATGACGACGACGTCGCCCGCGCCCGCTCCCGCCAACGCCGAGGCGATCGCCGCCCGGCGGTCGGGCTCGACGTGCAGCACGCCCGCCGGATCGGCGCCGGCTCGCACGGCGTCGATGATCTCGCCCGGCTCTTCCGAACGCGGGTTGTCGGAGGTCAGCACCGCCTCATCGGCGAGCCGAGTTGCGACCTCCCCCATCGCCGGCCGCTTGTCGCGGTCGCGGTCGCCGCCGGCGCCGAAGACGACCAGGACTCGGCCCTGCGTCGTCTCGCGCACGGCGCGCAGCAGCTCCTCGAGGCCGTCGGGCGTGTGCGCGTAGTCGACGATGACGGCGAAGGGCTGACCGGCGTCGACGACCTCATAACGCCCCGGAACAATGGCCGCGACCGACAGACCGCGCGCGACGTCGACGGAACCGACGCCCAGCTCGTGGGCGGCGGTGGCGGCCGCCAGCGCGTTGGCGACGTTGACCCGGCCGCCGAGCCCGAGCCGTACGTCGGCACCCCGCCAGCGGAACGACGATCCCGTTGCGCCGACGTGCAGGTCGTCGGCGTCGCGGAGCGAGTAGGGAACCATCGGCACAGGCGCCGCCTCGTAGAGAAGGCGTCCGTGCGGATCGTCGACGTTCACGACGCCGACGCCAGTCCGCGCCGGGTCGAACAGCCGGGCCTTGGCGGCGAAGTACTCCTCCATCGTCTCGTGGAAGTCGAGGTGGTCCTGGCTGAGGTTGGTGAACACGGCGACCGAGAACCACACGGAGTCGACGCGGTGGAGAGCGAGGGCGTGCGACGAGACTTCCATGGCGACCGACTTGGCGCCGCCGTCACGAAACGACGCCAGGCGGGCCTGCAGCTCGGGCGCCTCGGGCGTGGTGCGCTCGCCGGTCAGCGTTCCGATCACACCCGTCTCCCATCCAGCGGCCTCGAAGATGGCAGCGAGCAGATGGACGGTTGTGGTCTTGCCGTTGGTCCCGGTGACGCCGACGACCTTCAACTGGCGGGACGGCCGCCCGAAGAAGGCGTCGGCGACGGGGGCCATCGCCACGCGGGCTTCGGGCACGACGACCTGGGTCGCCTCGAGCGGCAGCACCCGCTCGTCGAGCAGGGCAACAGCCCCGTCGGCCACCGCACCGCGCGCAAACGCATGGCCGTCGACCGTTGCTCCGCGCACGCAGCAGAACAGCGAGCCGGGCACCACGGTCCGAGAGTCATGTGTGATGGCGGCCACGTCGGTGCTGGCGGGGTCGCCCCGCACATCCAGCACCTCGACGCCGCCGAGCAGCTGGTCGAGCAGCAAGGAAGCCTTACCGTTTTGGCGTCGGAGACGGCTTGAGCGTAGTGGGGACAGTTCCGGCAGCCGCAGGTGGGCTCGGCGCCGTCGGGGCGGGCTGGCCGGGCTTCGGGGTCACCGGTGCCGCTGCCCCGCCGCCGGCGTCACGGTCGGCCGCGGCGGCCGTCGGCGACAGCTGCGGTACCGCCACCGTGGTTGCGGCTGAAGGCGGCGGGATCTCGAAACGGCGCAGGCCGTAGCGAGCCAGCTCGGCGAACGCGGGAGCCGAGACCAGGCCGCCGTAGATCGGGGTCGGTTCGTCGAGCACGACGATCGCCGACAGCTGCGGGTTCTCGGCGGGAACGAAACCGGCGAAGGTGGCGATGTACGCGCCCTCCTTGTAGCCCTTGCCGCCGTCGGCCACCTTGCGGGCGGTACCGGTCTTTCCGGCGACGGTGTATCCATCGATGTGAGCAGCCTTGCCCGTCCCTCGCGTGACGACCTGGGTGAGCATGGCGGTGATCTGCTGGGCGGTCTTGGTCGACACGACCCGGCGCGGCGCCGGCGTTGGCGCGCCGCTGACCAACCGGGGCGCGACGTACATGCCCCCGTTGGCGATCGTGTTGTAGACCTCGAGCATCTGCAGTGGCGTCACGGCGACGCCCTGGCCGATCGGCACGGTCGCGATCGACGCGCCCGACCAGTTCTTGGGATCGAGCAGGAGGCCAGCCGACTCACCCGGGAAGTGGAGCGCGGTCTTCGATCCGAGGCCGTAGGCCCTGAGGTACTGGTCGATCCGCGCCTTGCCGAGGCGCTGGGCGATCATGTCGGTGCCGACGTTCGACGAGTTGGCGACGATGTCGGTGATCGTCCAGGACCCAGTGGGATGGTTCTCGTCGTCGTGGATGTCGGCCGTACCGATCGTGATGTGGTCGGGCACCGTGATCGTGTCGGCCGGTTGCACGATTCCCTCTTCGAGGGCGCCCGAGATCGTCACCGCCTTGTTGACCGAGCCCGGTTCGTACACCGTCGTCACCGCGTTGTTCGACGGGCTCGGCACGGGCGGGCCGCCGTTCTGCCCGGCGAGGAGACTGGCCATCGCCAGGATGTCGCCCGTGCGCGGATCCGAGACAATGGCCACGCCGCCCTTGGCGTTGGACGCCACGATCTGCTGGGCCAGCGCCCGCTCGGTCTCGTACTGCATGGACCGGTCGACGGTCAGCGTGAGATCGCGTCCGCGGGCGGACTTCTTGATCTCCTTCAATCCGGCGGCGATCTGCTTGCCCGACGGGTCGTGCTCGACGACCTCCTGACCAGGACGGCCCTGGAGTTGGTTCTCGTACTTGAGCTCGAGCCCCGACAGGCCCTGGTTGTCGAGACCGACCTGGCCGATGACCGACGCCGCCACGTCTCCGGACGGCTCGAAGCGCTTCGGTTCTTCGAGCAGGTTGATGCCCTCGATCTTCAGGGCGGCGACCTTGTCGGCCGTGGGGTCGTCGACCTTGCGGGCGAGGTAGACGAAGCCGCCGGGTGAACGCAGCTTGTCGACGAGCGCGTTCTCGTCCATTTGCAACACGGGGGCGAGAGCATGGGCGTCGGCGACCGGGTCGCGGATCAGCTGCGGATTCGCCCACACCGTGCGCTGGCGGATCGTCATGGCCAGCTCGACGTGGTTGCGGTCGAAGATCGATCCTCGCTCGGCGGGGATGGTCACCGTGCTCAGGCGCTGAGCCGCACCGAATGTCGCGTACTTGGACGACGAGAGTCCCTGCACGAACACGAGTCGCACGACGACGGCGCTGAAGGCGAGCGCCATGACGACCACGAGGACGCCGACGCGGCGGCGGAGGCGCGCCGCCGAGAACGCCTGGCCGCGATCGACGACGCGCGTATAGGGCGATCGTTGCGGATGGCGCGCACGGGGATGGGGGTGCCCGGTGCGCCGACGGGTGTCGCTCGGCCGCCGGGGGCGGACGGTGGTGGTCACCGGTGCTGCGCGGGTGCCGCCGTCGCGGGCGGCGTGGTTCTGGAAGCCGCCTTCTTGGCGGGTGCGGCTGTTGTCGCCGTCGTCTTGGCGACGGGTGCCTTGGCCGCGGCAGTCGCGGGCTTCGGCGCGACGCGGGCGGCGACGGTCGTCGGGGTGACCTTCGGTGTCGTTGCCGGCGTCGGTACCGGCGCGGCCGTCGGGCCGTCGGGCGACAGATAGTGGACCGTCACCGGGGGCACCATGCCGAGCTTCTGCGCGGCGGCGACCACCCGCTCGGGCGATTCGAGCTCGGCGACCTGTAGCCGCAGCTGCTGCTGTTTCACGGAGGCGGCGTCGGCCTTGCTGTGCAGGTGCTGGATGGCCAGCTCGTTCTGGGTGAGCACCACGTGGAAGGCGACGACCCCGAACAGCGCCGCAGCGATAGCGACGCCGGTCAGCACCACCACACTCCGGGCCCGCCGACGGCGCTGCCGCTCGGTGATGTAGCCCGGGGGGACGACTTGCAGGTGCCGACGTTCGGAGGGCGCCGGGGCCGCGTCGGGCCGGAGACTGCGCTCGGGGCGCGCGGGCGCGAGTCGGGTCGCCATCAGTTCGCGACCTGGGGCTCGAGCTTCTCGAGGGCGCGCAGGCGGGCGCTTTCGGCCCGGCG
>JAFASB010000189.1 GCA_019244985.1 Acidimicrobiia bacterium
CCCCGCGCACGGCGCCCACCGCGCTTTCCGTGACGAGCCTCGTGACCTACGCCCGCTGTCCGAAGCAGTTCTACTGGTCGGTCGTACGCCCGCTGCCGAGGCAGTCGTCGGCCGCCGCCCGCCTCGGCACCGAGGTCCACCGCTGGATCGAACAGCGCGCCGGCCGCCAGCTGGCCCTCCTCGAGCCCGAGGTCGACGACGATCTCGATCCCGATGCGCTGCCGGTGGGTGTCGACATCCGCACGGCGCTGCAGCGCTCGTTCCTCGACAGTCCCTACGCCGCCCTCGACCCCGTCCGCGTCGAAGCGCCGTTCGTCGTCGTCGTCGGCGGACGCATGGTGCGCGGCCGCATCGATGCCGTGTACGAGCGCGAGGGCCGCACCGAACTGGTCGACTTCAAGACCGGGAGCCGGCCGGCGCCCGGTGACGCCTCGGCGCGCACCCAGCTCGACCTCTACGGCATGGCTGCCGTCGAGACCTGGGGTGTCGCGCCTGAGGCCCTGCGCACCAGCTACTGCTACCTGCGGGCAGACGCCCCTGCGGAGATCGATCCCGTCGACTGGGACGCCGGCGTCCTCGCCGACGTGCGTGGTCGGCTCACGCGCGCTCTCGACGGCCTGACGCTCGCCCGCTATCCGGCGACGTCAGGCCCGTGGTGCAGCCGTTGTGACTTCCTCGCCTTCTGCCCCAGCGGTCGGGCCGCCGTCGGGCAACATCCCTAGCGCGGACCGCCGCTTGCACGTAGCCTCCGCCGCGTGATTCGCAGACGGTTCGCCCTTCGTCGAGGCGCGCTGCTCGTAGTGGCCGCGTCCGCCGCCATCCTCTCCGCCCCGACGGCTCACGCGCAGAGCTCCGCCCAGCTGAGCGTGAACCCGACGTCGGGGCGGCCCGGCAGCCAGGTCACGATCACGATGAAGAACTACCACCAGTGCGCGAGCGACAGTCAGAACTGCATCGTCATCGACTTCGTCCAGGGCGGGAAGACGACACGCATCGGCACCGCCGACTCGCGAGGGTCGACGGAGTTCTCGGGGAATGTCTCGGTCCCGCCGTCGGCGACGGCGGGGGCGGCGACGATCCACGCCTTCAGTACGACCGACGACGCCACGACCGACTTCACCGTCACCGCCGCCCCCGCGCCGACGACCACGACGACTGTCGCGGGCTCGACCACGTCCTCGTCGACCAGCACGAGCTCGTCGTCGACGACGCTGACCACCGTCGTGCCGCCGATCACCGAGCCGTCGACCACGACGACCACCATCGCCACCAAGAAGTCGTCGTCGCACAGCGACGTCCCGCGCTACATCGCCGTCATCCTCGTGGTGCTGGCCGCAGCAGCAACCGCCGGCGTCGACACCTACACCCGGCGCCTCGGCCGGCTGTAGGTCGCTACCTGGCGGGGTCGGTCCACGCCCGGAGGACGTCCCAGGCGTAGATGCCGGTGCTGTGGCCGTCGTTCCACCAGACGCTGAGCCCCCACGCCCCGACCAGCTCGGCTCCTTCGGCCCGCAGAGGCTTCGGGCTCGCCGGCTTCGGCCACACCTCCGCCCCTTGTTCACGGAGCCCCCGACACTCTGCGCACGGACAGTTGACCCGCAGCTCTTCGAGACCGAAGCGCGAGACCACGTCGTCGTCCCAGACGATCGTCAGGCCCCGGTCGCGCTCGAGGTCGATGGTGGCGGGCTCGTGCGAGTCGGGCATGCGCGCACCTAGTGTGCCGGGCTTATGGAGTTCGGGCTGCATCTGCCCAACGCCGGCCCCTTCGCCAACGGCGCCGACATCATCCGCACGGCGAAGACCGCCGAGGAGCTCGGCTTCCATTCGGTCTGGCTGTTCGACCACCTGTTCACCCCGACCAACCTGGAGTCGAAGTACCCCTACACGCCCGACGGCTCGTATCCGATGCTGCCGGAGTTCGCCTTTTACGACCCCGTGTCGGTCATGGCTGCGCTCGCCGGTGCGACCGAGCGCATCAAGTTCGGTACGCGCGTGCTCATCGCCGCCTACCGCCACCCCGTCGTGCTCGCCAAGGAGCTCGCAACGACCGACGCCATCGCCGGCGGGCGCATGATCCTGGGAGTGGGGGCCGGGTGGATGTCCGAGGAGTTCGACGCCGTCGACGTCCCGATGGAACAGCGCTTCGCCCGCCTCGACGAGCACGTCGCACTGATGCGTGAGGCGTGGCAGAAGGGCACCGTCGCCCATGAAGGCCGCTTCTACTCGCACTGCGAGGCCGGGTTCGGCCCCCAGCCTCCCCAGCCCGGGAACACGATCCCGGTCATCGTCGGCGGTCACGGCGACGCCGCGCTGCGGCGCGCCGCTCGATGGGGCGACGGTTGGGCAGTGTCCGCCGCAGGCGACCAACTGGCCGCCGACCCCGAGGGCGCCGTGCGCGAGCGGATGGACACGCTGGCCCGCTTCTGCGAGGAGGAAGGTCGCTCGATCGACGACCTCCTCCTCGTTGGCCAAGCCTTCCTCGGCGCGTCCGCCGATTCGCTGCGCGCCCAGGCCGACCTGGGTATCGACGTCATCGACCTGATGACGTTCGCCCCCACCGATCAGGTCCTCGACGAAGCCACCAAGTTCATGAACGAGGTGGCACCCTCCCTGGCTTAAACGGCCGCCCGCCTGCGCTCGAGGAGCTCGCGTTCGGCGGTGTTGGTGGTGCGCTCCATCGCCGCCTCATAGGCAGCGCGCGCTTCGTCGCGGCGGCCGAGGCGCTCGAGAAAGTCGGCCCGTGCCGCATGGAACAGGTAGTAACCCTCGACGTCGAGGGCGTCGAGGGCCGCCAGCGCCGGACCCGGCCCCTGCACCTCCGCCAGGGCGATGGCGCGGTTGACGGCCACCACAGGCGTCGGCGCCATCGCCATCAGCTGGTCGTACAGCAGCACGATCTGCAGCCAATCGGTGTCAGCCGCGGTGGCGGCGTCGCTGTGCACGGCGTTGATCGCGGCCTGTATCTGGTACGGACCGGGCGCGTTGCGGCGCAGGCACTGGCGGACGAGGACCTGGCCCTCATCGATCAGCGAGCGGTCCTGATCGGCCAGCCGCACGAGCGATCCATCGGCCGCCGTGCGCGCCGGGCGGCGGGACTCGGTGAGCAACAGCAGTGCGAGCAGGCCGATCGCCTCGGGCTCGTCGGGCATGAGGTCGGCGAGCAAGCGGGCCAGGCGAATGGCCTCGTCACACAGCTCGACGCGCACGAGGTCGTCGCCGGCGCTGGCGAGATAGCCCTCGTTGAAGACCAGGTAGACGACGGCGAGAACGGGCTTGAGGCGGTCAGGCAACTCGGCGTCGTCGGGCACCCGGTACGGGATGTGGGCGGCGCGGACCTTGTTCTTGGCCCGGACCAGCCGCTGGGCCATCGTCGGCTCGGCCACGAGGAAGGCCCGGGCGATCTCGGGCGTCTGCAGCCCGGCGATCAGGCGAAGCGTGAGTGCCACCTGGGCCTCGGGGGCGAGCGCCGGGTGGCAGCAGGTGAAGATCAGGCGGAGGCGGTCATCCTGCACCGGACCCACCTCCAGCGGTTCCTCCTGGGCGTGGACGAGAGCGGCCTGGGCGTGGCGGTCGTCGCGGGACGACTCCCGCCGCAGCCGGTCGATCGCCCGGTTGCGGGCCGTCGTGATGATCCAACCGGCCGGACTGGGCGGCACGCCGGACGACGGCCACCGCTCGAGGGCGACGAGAAACGCGTCCTGGACCGCCTCCTCGGCGATGTCGATGTCGCCGAAGTGGCGGACCAGGGACGCGACAGCTCTACCGGACTCCTCACGGAAGGCTCGCTCGATGTCGACGCGGTCGGCCAGCGCCGCGATGGCTCAGCTCTCCGTGTCGGCCTGGAAGGGGCGCACCTCAACGGCACCGCGGCAGGCGACCGTTGCCCTCTTTGCCCACGCCAGCGCCTCGTCGAGGTCCTTGGCGGTGATCACCCAGAAGCCGCCGATGTGTTCCTTGCCCTCGACGAAGGGGCCGTCGGTGGTCAGGATCTGGCCGTTGTCCTCACGGACGACCGTCGCCACGTCGGCCGGCTCGAGCCCGCCCGCGAACACCCACGCGCCCGCCTTCTTGATCTCCCCGTTGAGTGCGTCGACGTCCTTGAACGCCTGCTGCATCTCCTCGTCGGATCCGTAGCCCTCGCCCTCGACCATGTGCACCGACAACAGGTAGTGGTTCATCTCGATCTCCTCCGTGCGGACCGGCCCGCTGCCGACCTCTCGCCCCCTACACGAACGCGGATGGCGCCGATCGACAGCACCACGCAGGTTTCCCGCGAACTTTCGGTCGTGCCGAAACGGCCAAGTCTCCCGATTCGACGACAGAAACTTCGCGCCAAACGTCGGTACTAAGCGACGGCGGCGGTGTCGACCTTGCCGTAGCGGATGAGCGGGTCGAAGAAGTCGAGGACGGTGCGGTCGTCGTCGACGATGCCGCGCACCGGCAGTGTCTCCAGGTGCTGGCGGGCGAAGCGGCGGGCCACGAGTGCCTTGCGGGCATCGCCGTGACGTTCGAGGGCCCACGCCGCCTCGTCGAGGAGCACCGCCCCTTCGGAGACGTCGGCCAGCAGATTGGCAAGGCGGCGCGCCTGCAGGAGCTGAAGGTCGTCGTCGGCAGAAGCCAGGTAGGCAATCGCCTCACGGGCGTCCTTCAGAGCCGACGCCACCGCGTCGGCGGGGCGAGCGAGCGGCTCGTGGGGACCGGCGGTGTCGAGCGATCGTTCGATGCGGGCCAGCAGTGCCTCGTGGGCACCCTCGCCCTTCATCGCCCGGCGCACGTCGAGGCAGATGATGTTCTCGGTGCCCTCCCAGATCGGGTGGCACTGGGCGTCGCGGTACTGACGGGCCATCGGCCAGTCGTTCATGTAGCCGTTGCCGCCGAGGACCTCGAGGGCGCTGCTGGCGGCGCCGACGGCCGCGCGCGTCGCCCGCATCTTGGCGAGGGGGATGAGGATGCGACGGAGCAGGCGCGCCTCTTCCTCGTCGGCGGAGCCCCGTACCGCGGCGGCGCACTCGAATGTCACTGCCATACCCGCCTCGAGCTCGACGAGGAGGTCGACGAGCGTCTCCCGCACGAGCGGGTAGCGATCGATGCGCTGGCCCCACTGCTCCCGGTGCGCGGCGTAGATCGCGGCCTCGAGGAACGACCGCCGGTGGATGCCGAGGCCCATGACGGCGACGCCGAAGCGGCTGCCGTTGACCATCTCCATCATGCGGTTGATGCCGCGCCCGTCACGGGCCGCGTCGCCGGTCGCGCTCTGACTCGATCCGCCGGCCAGCCATGCGAGGGCGCCCTCGAGAACGACCTCACCCGTCGGCACACCGACCGTGCCCAGCTTGGGCTTGAGACGGCGCATGTGGAATCCGTTGGTGGACCCGTCGGGCAACTGACGCGGGACGATGAACGTGCCCAGCCCGCGCGCACCCTCGGGGGCCCCGTCGGGACGGGCCAGGACGATGAACACGTCGGCGTCGATGTTCGAGCAGAAGAACTTCTCGCCGTAGAGGCGCCACTCGTCGCCGTCCTGCACGGCCTTTGTCGTGTTGGCCCCGACGTCGCTGCCACCCTGGCGCTCGGTCAGGAACATCCCGCCTTCCCAGGCCACGTCGGGGTCTGTGCTCGTGAGCCGGCCGACGATGTCAGCGCGCACCGCGTCGGGGGCGTAGCGCTGGACGATGTCGGTGGCGCCGTTGGTCATGCCCATGGCGCAGATCAGCGCCGTCTCCGCCTGGCACACGAGGTAGTTGATGGCCGCGGTGACAACACCGGGAACCGGGCGGTTGCCGGCGCGGGCGTGCAACGACGTGTAGTTGTGGCGGACGAGGTCGGCCTTGTTCTCCAGCCACGTGTCGTTGTGCACCACGCGGTCGGCTTCGCGACCCCAGTGGTCCCAGCGCTCCAGCACCGGGCCGTTCTTGTCGGTGACCTCCGCCCTGCGGGCGATCGGCCCGCCGACGAGCGGCCCGTACTCCCCCACCAGCTCCTCGGCGATGGCCCGGTCGGCATTCTCGGGCAGCAGGCGATCGAGGGTGAAGCGCAGGTTCGGGTCGACCGCGTACCAGTCGAGCCCCATCGCCTCGTCGTAGGTGGCGTAGTCGGGAAGCATGGGCGCGAGCCTACTGAGCCCGATTTTTCCTACTGGGCAGCTTCTTCGATGTAGCCGAGCGCCAAGTCGGCCGCCTCGTCGATCGGCCGCGTGGTGTCGACGGTCAGATAGGCGCCCGACGGCTCCCGCATCTCCGTCGCAACCCGGCGCACGGCGTCGCCGTCCCGGTTTGCCGCCCGGTGGGTGCCGGCGACCGCGTCGGCGTCGGCCCGCGCCACCGCGACCTCGATCGGCACGTCGCACACGATCGTCGCCACGAACGCTCCCGCGTCGGCAACAACTGCGTCGACCGCCTCCTCCTCGCCGGGCCGGGGAAACGCCAGCCCATCGAGGACGACCACGCGGCCTCGGCCCAGGTGGTAGCGGGCGGCGTCGAGCATGGCGGAGAAGCTGATGTCGCGCTCGGCCGCCGAGTAGTCGCACGGCTCGAACAGTGCGGCGCGCACAACGTCCTTGTTCAGGACCCGGGCGTCGGGGATGCGCTGTGACAACGCCGCAGCCAGCGTGCTCTTGCCAGCACCGGGCAGCCCGACCAGCACCACGATCCCAGGCCGCACACCGTGCAGCGTACGAGTCCGTCCACGCCTCGTCGACGCGCCTCAAATCGGGTAGGTGTCGATGTCGGTCGCTTTGACTGACGCCCACACCGGGCCGCCGTCGGCGAGATGGAGCTCGGCGACGGCGGCGGCGGTGACTTCGGCGATGAGGGTCATGGGCCCGTCGACGCGGACGCGGGCGCGGTCGCCAGCGAGGTAGAGCTCGCCGGCCTCGCCGGGCCAGACGTTGCGGGGACTTCCCTCGGGCTGGCGACGGTGAAGCGACACGGCGTTCGGCCGGATGGCGGCGAACGTTGGACCACGGTCCTGCGTGGCAGTGGTGATGACGGCGCCCGTGTCGAGGGTGATCGCCCCTCCAACCGCGGCGCCTGAGAGCAGGTTGAGACCGACCATGCTGGCGACCCATGGAGAGCGGGGTCGGGCGGTCACCTCGGCGAGCGGCCCGTCCTGGGTGATGCGGCCGTCCTCGAGGACGATGAGGTGATCTGCCAGCGTGGCGGCCTCGACCGGGTCGTGGGTGATGACGAGCCGGACGCCCGGATAGCGACGTAGCTCGGCCCGCAGGAGATGGCGAAGCTCGGTGCGGGCGGCGGCGTCCACGGCGGCGAGCGGTTCGTCGAGCAGCAGCACGTCGGGCTCGATGGCGAGGGCCCGGGCCAGGGCGACCCGTTGCGCCTGCCCTCCCGACAACTGCGACGGTCGCAGTCCGGCGACGTCGGAGATCCCGACCCGCTCGAGCCACTCCGAGGCAATGGCCCGGGCTGACGCCTTCGATGAGCCGGTTGCCCGCAGTCCGAAGGCGACGTTCTCGACCGCCGTGAGGTTTGGGAACAGCCGGTGCTCTTGGAAGACGACGCCGAGGTTGCGGCGCTCGGGAGGGACATGGATACCCGCGACCGGATCGTCGACAGGCGTGCCGTTGATGGTCACGTGGCCTCGCTCCAGCGGCACGAGTCCGGCGACGGCGCCGACGACGGTGGTCTTGCCGGCGCCGTTGGGTCCGACGAGGGCGACGACGGCGGTGTCGTCGAGATCAAGCTCGGCATCCAGCTTGAGATCTCCGAGCGTGACACCAATGCTCGCCGTGAGCCTCATGAGTTCCCGAGCCACCGGTCGCGCAGTGCCACGAGAACGAGCAACGAGACGGTCAGCAGAACGAGCGAGAGGGCAAGGGCCGTCGCCTCGTGCCCTGATTCGATATCGAGATAGGCGAGGAGAGGGGTGGTCTGGGTGGCGCCCGGCAGGTTGCCAGCGAAGGTGATCGTCGCCCCGAACTCGCCGAGCGCCCGTGCCCATGTGAGCGCGCCTCCCGCGGCCAGCGCCGGTGCGACGGCGGGAAGCGTGACGCGACGGAACCGGTAGGCAGGGCTGGCGCCGAGGGTTGCAGCCGCATCTTCGGCGCGCCGGTCCATCGACCGGAAAGCCGCTTCTGCGGTGACAACGAGGAAAGGCATGGCGACGAATGTCTCGGCGAGGATGGCGCCCCCGGTGGTGAAGACGAGGCGCCAGCCCGTGAGGTCGTACAGGACGCGGCCGGCGAACCCGTTGCGGCCGAAGGCGTAGAGGAGGGCGATGCCCCCCACGACCGGCGGCAGCACCATCGGCAACGTGACCAAGGCCCGCACCAGGGCCCGGCCCGGGAACCGGCGCCGAGCGAGCACCCACGCGAGGGGAATCCCCACAACGGCCGATACCGCTAACGCACCGAGGGACGTGCCGACGGAGAGCCGCAGGGCGGTGAAGGCGTCGTGGGAACGCAGCTGATGGACGAGCGTGGACCACGGCGCCCGTTGCAGCAGGGCGATGAGGGGAAGGACGACGATCGCCAAGCCGCCGGCGGCCAGAACTGCCGGCGCCCACCCGACCGGGAAAGCGTTTCGCCGCCTACTTGGACGCCGAGAAACCGGCGGCCTCCAGCGACTTCTGCACGTCACCCGACACCGCCGAGTCGACGAACGCCTGAGCGGCGGCGTGGTTCTTTGTGGCCTTGACCACGGCGATCGGATAGGAGATGTCGGGCTGGTCGGCGTCGGCAATGTTCACGCCCTGCACCTTGGGCCCCCCCGCGGTGACGTCAGTGACGTAGACGACGGTCGCGTCGGCTTCGCCCGAGGTGACCTTGGCCAGCGCCGACTTCACGTCGGTCTCAAGCGACTTCGGACTCACCGTGATGCCCTTCTTGGTGAGGACCTGGCGCGTGTAGTCACCGGCTGGGACCCCTTGACCTTCGAGCACGACCGCCACGCCCGGCTTGGCCAGGTCGGCGAGGCTTGTGATGCCCTTGGGATTGCCGGCGGCGACCGCGATCTGCAGCTTGTTCTTGGCGAAGGTCACCGGTGTCTCGACGAGGCCGGCGGTGACCAGCGTCTGCATGTTCTTCTGGTCAGCGGAGGCGTACACGTCGGCAGGGGCGCCTTGCTGGATCTGGGCGACGAGCGCGTTCGACCCCCCGAAGTTGTAGGTGAGATTCAGGCCGGGATTGGCGGCAGTGAGCTTCGTCTTGGCGTCGTTGAAGGCCCCGGTGAGCGACGCCGCCGCGAAGACGTTGAGGTTCCCGGTGACCGCCGCCTTGGTGGTGGTCGTGTTCGAAGACGACTTCGAGCTCGAGCCGCATGCCGCGGTCAGCAGGGCGAGCGTTGCTACCCCGGGGACGGCCAAGCGGAGCCCGCGGCTTCGTTTGTTCACTGCGACGGCACCTCCACGACGACGTTGGTGGACTTGACGGATGCGACTGCCATCACGCCCGGTGCGAGCTCGAGCTCGTCGGCGGCCTCGCGGCTCATCAACGACACGACCCGGTACGGACCGGCCTGGATCTCGACTTGAGCCATGACCTTGTCCTTGAGGACCTTCGTGACGAGACCCGGGAAGTGATTCCTCGCCGATTCGGCGACGGGCGCGGCCGGCGGCGCGCCGGCACGCTCGGTCGCGAAGCGGGCCAACGACTTCCCGTCGATGCGGCGTCGCCCGCCCGGCGTGCGCGCAGCCGGCAGCTCCCCGCCGTCCACCCAGCGCCGCACGGTATCGGCGCTCACGCCGAGCAGCTCTGCGGCCTCTCCCACCGTGAATGAGGGCATCTCGGCACGAACTGTAACCAGTAATTGCAAGATCTACCGCTAGCCGGCCCAGCAGATGCGGCGTTTTGACCTATGGAAGCTCGCCGGCGCGGGAAAGACTGATCGCCTGCCACATGTACCAGGCCGCGATCGAGCGGTACGGCCGGAAGGCCTCGCCGTAGACGGCGAGCTCCTTGGGCTTCGGCATTTCCTTGAGGCGGTAGGCGGCGGCGTAGCCGGCGCGCACGCCGAAGTCGTCGACGGGCCACACGTCGATCCGACCCAGCTGGAACATCAGGAACATCTCCGCCGTCCAGCGCCCGATGCCGCGCACGCTCGAGAGGCGGTCCACGATCTCGTCGTCGCTCAGCCTCTCGATGCCGTCGAGGGGCACCGCACCCGACTCCACCTTGGACGCCAGGTCGAGGATCGACGCCGTCTTCGCCGCCGAGAGTCCGGCGCCGCGCAGCTGCTCCTCGGGGATCGCGAGCACGGCTTCGGGCGTCGGGTGGCCGTCGAACAGGGCCTCGAACCGCCCGTGGATCGCGGCCGCCGCCTTCCCGGCCAGCTGCTGGTAGGCGATCGAGCGGGCCAGCGCTCCGAAGTGGTCGCGGCGTTCCTTCCCCCGGCGCTTGAGCTTCGCCGGGCCCACGACCGCGACGAGCTTGGCGATCACCGGATCGCGCTCGACCAGTTCCGCCGTCGCCGCGGCAACGCTCGTCCTAGGCATTCAGAGAGTTAATCGAACGGGAGCACGATTGTGTGAGGTCAACCGTCCCACATCACTTCTGAGCGCCAGCGGTCGGGCGCCACCTCGATGAACGGGTAGGGGTGGACGGCCTCGGTCCTGCGGTCCCAGAAGCGGTGCGGATGATCGGCCGGCGTGCGGCACAGCACGTGAACGCTGACGCCGTGGCCGGGGCCGGCGCTGCGGACCCGGTGCCAGCCGTCGTCGGGGGGCAGGAGGAAGGTGACGTCGCCCTTCGACCACACGTGGCGACTGGCTTCCTCCAATCGGGCGCTGCTCCCCTCGTCGGCCAGCGACCGGTAGCGCGTCTCCTCGTCGGAGCCCTGCAGGTAACCGATGACGCCCCAGCACCCGTGGTGGTGGACGCCGCTCGACGTCCCCTCCGGGAAGACGACGGCGAGCACGTGGAACCGGCCGTCGGGATCGACATAGAGCAGGTTGCCGATGGCTGCGCCATCCAACGGCTCGTACGCGTCCGGCGGAACCGGTTCATCGGCATCGAGCAGGGCGCGCATGAAAGGCGCGATCGCCTCGGCGCGTGCGCGATCGTCGGCGAGCGAGCGATCGTCCAGGGCGGCGGCGGTCGCCGCGACCAGCGCGTCGAGCGCAGCGGTCATCGGGGGCGACGGTAGCGTCGGCCGGGTGCCGCCGCGCGTGGATCCCCTCGACCGCCGCGTCGTACTCGCACACCTGCCCACGCCGCTCGAGCCGATGCGCCGGCTCGCCGCCCACCTCGACATGGACGAGGACGCCCTCTGGGTGAAGCGGGACGACTGCACCGGCCTGGCGGGCGGAGGGAACAAAGCGCGGAAGCTGGAGTACCTGTGCGAAGACGCCGTCGTCCACGGCGCCGACACGCTCGTGACCGGTGGCGGCCCCCAGAGCAACCACGTGCGCATGACCGCGGCGGCGGCCAACAAGCTCGGCCTGCACTGCACGATCATCCTCAGCAGTGACCCGCCGTCCACACCCGGCGGCAACGTGGTCCTCGACGAGTTGCTGGCACCGGAAATCTTGTGGGTCGGCCGTCTCGACTACTACGCCGTCGAGAGCGCCATCGACCACACCGCCCGTCGTCTCATCGACGAGGGACGACGCCCTTATGCCATGCCGATCGGGGGCGCCTCGGTGACGGGGGCGCTCGGCTACGTGCGCGGCGCGCAGGAGCTCGTGCAGCAGCATCCCGACGTCGACGTGGTCGTCACCGCCGACGGCTCCGGCGGCACGCACGCCGGGCTGGCCGCCGGGCTGGGCAACCACGAGCGAGTGCTCGGCGTCGACGTCGGTGCTCGACCCGATCTCGACACGTACGTGCCCGAGAGGGCGAGGGAGGCGGCGCGCCTCGCCGGACTGGCCGAGCCGGCAGGCGACGTCCGCGTCGACCGCGACCATTTCGGCAACGGCTATGGCGCCCCGACCGACGAAGGCCGCGAGGCGCTCGACCTGGCGGCGCGACTCGAAGGTCTGATCCTCGACCCCGTCTACACGGGGAAGGCCATGGCCGGACTCATTGCAGCCCGTCGGGACGGTCGCATCGAGCGCGACACCAACGTCGTGTTCCTCCACACCGGCGGCATGCCGGCGCTGTTCGCGTGGTCCTACGCCGACTGGGTCAAGAAGCCGTTCCCGTCGTCTTCTTGACCGACGGGTTGTAGCAGGTGCCTTTCATGCCGAGCATCTCGGCGGGCACGCAGAAGTTCGAGTTGAGACACCGGCGGGGCTCCGCACTTCCCGCGAGGATGCGGGCGGCCAAGTCCGGCTCCGCGTAGAACGGGCGGCCGATGCCCACCATGTCGGCCTGCCCCTCCTCGAGGATGCCGTTCACCTCCTCGACGCTGCGGATGCCTCCGACTGCGAACACCGGGATGGACAGCCGTCGCTTCGCCTCGGTGAACACGTCGCGGTTCCACACCGGGCGGAACGGGTTGCGCACGCTCCCGACGACGTAGCCGGCCATCAGCACGCCCCACTGGACCCGCGACGGCGCGGCCTCTCGGAGCCGGCGCTTCATCGTCGGATTGCGCCACAGCGACGCAGGGACGTCGCCCTTCGTCAGGGTCGTGTCGGGAAGCACCGACAGACGGACGGGCGTCACTGCGTGGTACCCCCACTCCTCGGCGAGCCGGCACAGCTCCATACCCTCGTCGAACGAGATGCGCGGCGTGAGTGGCGGCGACTTCTCGTCGACGGGAATCTTCACCGTGCACGCGTAGTCCTCGCCGGCGCGCTCGGTGATCGCCTCGCGGATCACGCGCAGGACCCGAGCCCGGTTCTCGACCGATCCCCCGAACTCGTCGGTGCGACGGTTGTAGAAGGGCGTCAGGAACTGGTGGATGAGCTTGGCGTTGCCCGACGCCAGCTGCACGCCGTCGTAGCCGGCCTCGCGCGCCCAAGCCGCCACCTCACCGAAGCGCTTGGCCATGGCATAGACCTCGTCGGTGGTCATGGGATGCACCGGCGCCCGCAGGAAAGCGGGGCGCAGCGCGAGCGGCAGCTTCGAGGGCGCGAGGAGCGGTCCCTTGCGCTCCTCGGCATAGGGCTGGTGCCACGCCTCCATGGCGTAGAGACCGCCGTGACCGATCTGCAGGAACACCGCCGCGCCTTCTTGATGGACGGCGCCGACCATCTCCCCCAGCGCCAGGACGCGTTCACGGGTGTTGACGAGCGTCATCCCCGGCGAGGTACGGCCCTCCTCGTAGACGCACGAGTTGCCCTGCACGATGAGGCCGACGCCGGCACGAGCATTGGTGACGAACTGGCGGGCGTACTGCTTGGCAGCGTCGGGACCGGAGCCGGCGCCCTCGAGCACGGGCGCCCGATACAACCGGTTGCGGATCTTGACGGACCCGATCTGCAGCGGCGTCTCGAGAACCGCCACCGTCGTCAGAGATCGATGTCCGGGTAGCGGGCCTGCAGCTGATCGACGAGCAGTGCCACCTGCTCAGCGCGAAGCGAGTCCTCTTCCTCTTCGGCCAGATCGAGCGCGACCTCGCCGAGCTCGTGCCAGGTCACCCACCCGACAGCGCCCGTGAGCGCGTCGAACTCGTCGCCCGACGCGGCCTGCTCGAGCAGCGCCTGGAGCTGACCCTCGTCCTCACGTGTTGGCACCACGGCGAGAAACCCCGCCCGCCGGCCGCCGAGGGCGGCGTCGGAGACGATCTTCGTCATTGCGTCCCGCACGTCGCCTGACTGCGGCGCCTGGTCGATCGTCGCCACCGCGCCGATGAGGCCTTCGGGCCCGTCGACGAGGATGTCGGTGCCGCTGTCGAGGTCGAGTCCGGTCGCCCACAGCTGTACGGACGAGCCCGACCATTCGAGACCCGACAGCGGATTCGGATCGCCGAGACCGATATCGAGCAGGCGGGGCACCCACACATCGGTCTCCCACAGGGCGAGCGTCCGGAAGGTGTTCCACGCCAGGCGGTCGCCCCGCTTGTCGTCACCGATGCGGAGCATCGTGGCGCTGTTCAACGCCGGATTCTGCGGGTCGGCGAGGAACGCCTCGGGGCCGGGATCGCTCATGGCCTTCGAAGTTAGTGTGACCGCCCGTGCGCACGGTCGTCGAGATCGCAGAGGCGGTCCGGTCCGGCGAGCTGAAGGCGACCGAGGTCCTCGACGACTGCCTCACCGCCGTCGATGCCCGTAACAGCGAGCTCAACGCCTTCGTCCACCTCGACCGCGACCTGGCGCGGGCCGCTGCTGAACAGGTCGACGCGACGGTCGCCCGCGGCGAGGACCCCGGGCCCCTCGCCGGTGTCCCGTTCGGCGTCAAGGACCTCGAGGACTGCGCCGGGATGCCGACCTCGCACGGCTCGCTCCTCTACAAGGGGCGACCTCCCGCCGAGACCGACTCGGTCCACGTCGGGCGGCTGCGGTCGGCGGGCGCGGTTCCAATCGGAAAAACCGCCACGCCGGAATT
>JAFASB010000287.1 GCA_019244985.1 Acidimicrobiia bacterium
CATCTTCGTGCGCGGCGAGTTCGCCCTTGGGCTCGAACGCATGACGCAGGCGGTCAACGAGGCGTACGAGTACGGCGCCATCGGCCGCAACATCTTCGATTCGGGCTGGTCGATCGACCTGGTGATCCATCCCGGTGCGGGCGCGTACATCTGCGGTGAAGAGACCGCGCTCCTCGAGAGCCTCGAGGGCAAGCGCGGATTCCCCCGCATCAAGCCGCCGTTCTTTCCCGCGGCGATCGGCCTCTACGGCGCGCCCACCGTCGTCAACAACGTCGAGACCGTCTCCAACCTGCCGTGGATCACGCTCAACGGCGGCTCGGCGTTTGCGGCGATGGGGGCCGGCCGCTCGACCGGCACGCGCATCTTCTCGCTCTCGGGCCGCGTCAACCGTCCCGGCAACTACGAGGTCGAGATGGCGAAGACGACCTTCCGAGACCTGTTCTACGACCCGCGGTTGGGGAACGGCATCATCGACGGCAAGGCGCTGAAGGCGTTCATTCCCGGCGGCGCGTCGGCGCCGTGGTTCGGCGCAGACAAGGTCGACATGCCCCTCGACCAGGACGAGGTCGGCAAGGCCGGCTCGATGCTCGGGTCGGGCTCGGTGATCGCCATGGACGAGACCACCTGCATGGTGCGCGCCGCGTGGCGGATCACCCGCTTCTTCCATCACGAATCGTGCGGCCAGTGCACGCCGTGCCGCGAAGGCTCGGGCTGGGTCGACAAGGTGATGTACCGGATCGAGCAGGGCGCCGGCCGTGAGGAGGACCTCGATCTGCTCCTCGACGTGTGCGACAACATCGCCCCGGGTTTGTCCTGGCCGCCGCGGCAGACAACGATCTGCGTCCTCGGGCCGTCCATCCCGTCCTCGATCGTCTCGGCCATCCGCATGTTCCGTGACGAGTTCCTCGTCCACATCAAAGACGGGCAGTGCCCTTTCCCACGGCAGTAGAGATGTAAATGAGCCAACAGACCGAGACTGAAAAGGACACCGTCACCATCACCGTCGACGGGCGCGCCGTCGAGGCGAAGCCCGGCGAGGTGGTCATCGCCGCCGCCGAGCGGGCTGGCGTCTACATCCCGCGCTTCTGCTGGCATCCGCGCATGAAGCCCGTGGGCATGTGCCGCATGTGCCTCGTCGAGATCAGCGGGCCGCGGGGCTTCGCCCTCCAGCCCGCGTGCTTCGTGCCGGTCGCCGACGGCATGGAGGTTGTCACCAAGTCCGAGCCGGTGAAGAAGGCGCAGGACGGCGTCCTCGAGTTCCTGCTGATCAACCATCCCCTTGACTGCCCCGTCTGCGATCGCGGCGGCGAGTGCCCGCTGCAGGACCAGACGTTTGCCTTCGGGCCGGGCGAGAGCCGCTTCGTCGAGGAGAAGCGTCACTTCGAGAAGCCCATCCGCATCAGCGACCTGGTCCTGCTCGACCGTGAGCGCTGCATCCAGTGCGCCCGTTGCACGCGCTTCGCCGATGAGGTGGCGGGCGACCCGCTGATCAACTTCGTCGAGCGCGGCGACCAGGTCCAGGTGCTGACCTTCCCCGACCAGCCGTTCAGCTCCTACTTCAGCGGCAACACTGTGCAGATCTGTCCCGTCGGCGCCCTGCTCGCCAGCCCCTACCGGTTCCGGGCCCGCCCGTGGGATCTCGAGCAGGTGGAGTCCACGTGCACGGCGTGCTCGGTCGGGTGCCGCATCGCCACCCAGTCGTCATCGAACCGCCTGATTCGCTATCTCGGGATCGACAGCGATCCGGTCAACCACGGCTGGCTGTGCGACAAGGGCCGCTTCAGCTACGAAGCCGTCGACCACGACGACCGCCTCGGCGCGCCGCTTATGCGCACGTCCGGCGACGGCCAGCTGCGCGACTGCAGCTGGGGCGAGGCCCTCGACCGCGCCGCGAACGAACTCCGCAACATCGTCGATCTCCACGGGGCCTCGTCGGTCGCCGTGCTCGGCGGGTCACGGCTCACCAACGAGGACGCCTACGCCTGGGCGAAGCTGGCCAAGGGCGTGCTCGGCACCGACAACGTCGACTGCCAGCTCGGCGATGGGTTGCCGGCCGAGCTCGTGCTCGGTCTGCCCCGGGCGACCATCGACGAGGCGTGCGCTGCGTCGACGGTCGTCCTGCTCGGCCCCGACATCAAAGAGGAGCTCCCGGTCCTGTTCCTGCGCCTGCGGGAGGCAGCGCTCGAGGGTTCGACGCGCGTGCTGGAGATCACGCCGAAGCCCACCGGGATGACCCAGTACGCGGCGGCGAGCGTCTCCTATGCGCCCGGCGAAGCGGCCGAAGTCGTGCGCTCTCTGCTCGACGGCAGCAACGGATCGGGGGAGTTGCTGAAGGGCGGCGACATCGTCGTCGTGCTCGGCCGTCCGTCGATCGCCGAGTCCGACCAGTGGGTGGCCGAGGCCGCACGCGTCCTCGCCGGCCTGCCCGGGGTCAAGTTCCTCTCCGCACTCCGCCGTTCGAACGTGATGGGTGCCCTGGACATGGGGCTCGCACCCGGCGTGCTGCCCGGACGCGTGTCGCTCGACGACGGTCGCCAATGGTTCACTGACGCGTGGAGCCGCGTGCCCGAGGAGCGAGGGCTCGACGCGACCGGCATCCTGAGCGCCGCCGCAGAGGGCCGCATCCAGGCGCTCGTCCTGCTCGGTGCCGACCCTCTCGCTGACTTCCCTGATCGCGCACTGGCGCGTCGCGCTCTGGCCGGCGCGGGATTCGTCGTGGCCGTCGACCTCTTTCTCACCGAGTCGGCCCGGCAGGCCGACGTCGTGCTCGCAGCCGCCGGACCGGGCGAGAAGGGCGGCACCACAACCAACATCGAGGGCCGGGTCACGGTCGTCAACCAGAAGGTGACGGCGCCCGGGACGGCGCGCGCCGACTGGATCCTCGCCGCCGAGCTGGGCGCCCGCCTCGGCCACGACCTCGGGTTCGACTCCATCGGGGCTCTCTTCGAAGAGATCGAACGAGTGGCACCGTCGCACGCCGGGCTCACGATGGAGGTCCTTGGACGGCCCAGCGCGCGGGACGGCGTCGTGCTGCCGTTCGATCCGTCGCAATTGGCGCACGAGGCCGAACACGCGGCGACGCAGCCCGTCGAGGCCGTCGAGATGCGCGCCGTCGCCGCCCAGAGCCAGGCCGCGGGGTCCGACATCCAGTCCGTGACCGGTCCGGAGTCGGTACCCGCGTCCGGCGAGGAGGAGCAGCAGGAAGCCACAGCGGAGCCCGCGCCTGCCGCCCAGCCCGCCCTTCTCTCCGTCGATGCCCTCGACCAGCCGTCACCGTCACCGCGCCGCGACGCCTACGCCGTGCGCCTTGTCTCGGGCCGCAAGTTGTACGACGCGGGAGCGATCGTCCAGCACTGCGCCTCGCTCTCCCACCTTGCGCCGCGCACCCGCCTGCGCATGAATTCCCACGACCTCGACCGGCTGGGCGTCAACGGCGGAGATCGTGTGAAGATCAGCTCGCATCGCGCCTCGGCGACGGTCGAGGTCGAGGTCGACGACGGCCTGCCGCGTGGGTCCGCGTCGCTGCCCTTCAACGCACCGGGCGACGCCGACCCGGCCGAGCTCATCGACGTGACGCAGCCCGTCACCGAACTGCGCGTGGAGACAACCGGCTGATGGGCGATCCGCTCTACGCGCACGGGATCGACCTGGCGGTCGTGCTGATCACGATCCTGAAGGTCCTGCTCACGTTCGTCTTCCTGCTCGTCGGCGTGCTCCTCTACATCTGGTGGGAGCGCAAGTTCATCTCCGACCTGCAGAACCGCATCGGCCCCGACCGCGCCGGGCCCCACGGCATCCTCCAGTCGCTGGCCGACGGCATCAAGGTGTTCTTCAAGGAGGACCTGCTGCCGGCCGAGGCCGACCGGCGCATCTACCGGCTGGCGCCCTATCTGGCGGCCGTGCCCGCCTTCACGGCGTTCGCCATCATCCCGATCGGCGACAGGATCTCGATCGCCGGGCACCAGACGTACCTCCAACTCGCCAACCCGCCGATCGGGGTCCTGTTTCTGTTGGCGATGTCGTCGATCGCCGTCTACGGCGTATTCCTCGCCGGTTGGTCGTCGGGCTCGAAGTATCCACTGCTCGGCTCGGTGCGGGCGTCGGCCCAGATGATCTCCTACGAGGCGGCGATGAGCATCGCCATCGCCTCGGTGGTGCTGATCACGGGCTCGCTCACGACGCGCGACATCTGGGTGCACCAGCACACGTGGAACTGGAACCTGTGGCAGCTCGGCGTGGTGCCATTCCTCATCTACCTGGTGGCGGCGACCGCGGAGGTCAACCGCCCGCCGTTCGACCTGGTCGAAGCCGAGCAGGAGCTGGTCGGCGGGTACATGACCGAGTACGCGGGCGTGCGCTTCGCCCTCTACTACCTGGCCGAGTTCATGAACACGATCACCGTGTCGGCCGTCGCCGTGACGTTGTTCCTCGGCGGACCGTCGGGGCCGCACATCAGCTTCCTTGCTCCGCTGTGGCCGGTCGTGTGGTTCTTCCTCAAGCTGTTCTTGTTCGTGTCGGCCTACGTCTGGCTGCGGGCCACGCTGCCCCGGCTGCGTTACGACCAGCTGATGGACCTGGGCTGGAAGCGCCTGATCCCACTCGCGCTCTTCTGGCTGTTGCTGGTCGCCGCCCTCCGCATCGGCGACGACGCCAACTGGCCGTGGGGTGCCCACCACGGCGCCCTGAACGCAATCACGATCGTGGCGTGCGTCGCCGGCGCCGGCCTCGTGTACTTCGGCACGCTGGGGGCGGCGATCAGGGTCGGGAGCCGGCGGGCGCAGGAAGAGGCCGAGAGCCATGGGGGGGTGCGCGTCTAAGTGGGTCTCTTCGACGGCTTCAAGGTGACGTTCGCCCAGATCTTCCGGCCCCGCGTCACCGTGCCCTATCCCAACGTCAAGCGGCCCAAGCCGCTGCGGTTCCACGGCCGCCACGTCCTCAACCGCTACGAGGACGGGATGGAGAAATGCATCGGGTGCGAGCTGTGCGCCGGGGTCTGCCCGGCTCGCTGCATCTACGTGCGCGGCGCCGACAACCCTCAGGACGATCCGGTCTCGCCGGGGGAGCGGTACGGGTTCGTCTACGAGATCAACTACCTCCGCTGCATCCACTGCGACCTGTGCGTGGAGGCTTGCCCCACCGAGGCGATCACCGAGTCGAAGCTGTTCGAGTTCTCCTTCACCGACCGCCGCGACGCGATCTACACGCGCAACGAGCTGCTGGTCGACGACCAGGGGATCCCCAAGAAGCAGCCGTGGGAGGACTGGCGCCCCGGCGACGAGCGCAACACGTCGGCGTGGATGCGCGCCACGTCGCCCAACGGGTCGGCGGCCTATGAGGGAACCGTGGCGTGGTCGGGCGAGCTCGGCTTCGGTGTGCGGTCGCCCGAGCATGGTCAGTCCACTGACAACCCCGCGGCAGCGGAGGCCGATCCGTCGACCATCGAAGGCCACGGGGACGAGGTCCACTGATGGACTGGGTCGTCTTCGGCGTCTCCGCCGCCGTCGTGCTCGTCGGCGCCCTCGGGGTCGTCACGTCCCGCAACCCGGTGCACGCCGCCCTGTCGCTCGTCGGCACGCTGTTCGGCATCGCCATTCTTTTCGTCGCCCAGCGCGCCGACTTCCTCGCCGTCGTCCAGGTGATCGTCTACGCGGGCGCCATCGTCGTCCTGTTCCTGTTCGTCATCATGCTGCTGGGTGTCGACCAGGCCGAGAACCTCGAGGTCGATCCCCTCGTCGGCCAGCGTCCCGCTGCAGTCGGGCTGGGTCTTGCCGGGCTGGCGTGCCTCCTGCTCCCGATCGCCTTCGGCAAGTGGGAGTGGCTGTCGGGGCAGCCGTCGGTCGTCGGACCCGCCCACACGGGCACCGACCCCAACGTCACGCGCCTTGCCCGGGCGCTGTTCGCCCGGTACCTGCTTCCGTTCGAAGCCACGTCGGTGTTGCTGGTGATCGCCGTGATCGGCGCCGTCGTGTTGGCCCGCCGTCCGCTCGGCTCCGAGCGCCTCGACGAGACCGTGCGGGAGGAGCCGTGACCGTGCCGGGGGCGTGGTATCTGACGCTCGCCTCGATCCTGTTCGTGGTCGGCGCCGTCGGGCTGCTGGTGCGTCGCAACGTCCTCGTGATGTTCATGTGCGTCGAGCTGATGCTCAACGCCGTCAACCTCACGTTCGTCACCTTCGCCCGCATGCTCGACGACATCGGCGGCCAGATCGTGGTCTTCTTCGTGCTGGTCGTCGCCGCCGCCGAAGTGGTGGTTGGCCTCGGGATCATCGTGGCCATCTTCCGAAGGCGAGCGGGCGCCACCGCCGACGACATCTCTCTCCTCAAGGGCTGACCGGACCGCCATGCTCGACATCGTCTGGCTTCTGCCCGCCCTGCCCCTGCTCGGGTTCGGCGTCCTGCTGCTGTCCGGCCGCCGGCTGGGTGATCCCCGCGCCGGCTGGCTGGCCACGACCATGGTCGCTGGGTCCTTCGCGGTGGCGGCCGTCGTCTGTGCCGGCCTCTTCCTGAGATCGCCTGAGCACCGCGTGTTCACGCAGACCCTTTTCGACTGGATCCCCGCCGGCGGGCTGCGCGTGGCCGTCGGCTTCCGGGTCGACCCGCTGTCGATCACGATGGCGCTGTTCATCACCGGCGTCAGCACGCTCATCCACCTGTACTCGGTGGGCTACATGCACGGCGACGACAACTTCTCGAAGTTCTTCCTGTACCTGAACCTGTTCGTCTTCTCGATGCTGATGCTGGTCCTGGCGAACAACTTCGTGTTGACCTTCCTCGGGTGGGAAGGCGTCGGTGCCTGCTCGTACTTCCTGATCTCGTTCTGGTTCGAGCGGAACTCGGCGGCCGTCGCCGGCAAGAAGGCGTTCGTCACCAACCGGGTCGGCGACTTCGGCTTCCTGCTCGGGATGTTCCTGATCTTCGCCAAGCTCGGGTCGCTCGACTACGGCACCGTGTTCAGCCACGTGAACGCTCTGTCCAGCGGCACCGCCACCGCCATCGGGCTGCTGCTGTTCCTCGGCGCTGTGGGCAAGTCGGCCCAGCTTCCGCTCTACATCTGGTTGCCCGACGCCATGGAAGGCCCGACTCCGGTCTCGGCGCTCATCCACGCGGCGACGATGGTCACCGCCGGCGTCTTCCTGATGGCGCGCATCAACCCGATCCTGTTCCGGGGGCCCGACACGCTCACCGTGATCGCCATCGTCGGCGCGGCCACGGCGTTCTACGCAGCCACGATCGCCTGCGCCCAGGACGACATCAAGAAGGTGCTGGCGTACTCGACGATCTCCCAGCTGGGCTACATGTTCCTGGCCATCGGGTCGGGCGCCTATGTGGCCGCGATCTTCCACATGATCACCCACGCCTTCTTCAAGGCTCTGCTGTTCCTCGGTGCCGGATCGGTCATGCACGGCATGCACGACGAGCAGAACATGAAGAAGATGGGCGCCCTCCGCAAGTTCATGCCGATCACCGCCGGCACGTTCATCGTCGCCTGGCTGGCGATCGCGGGCGTGCCGCCGTTCGCCGGCTTCTGGTCCAAGGACGAGATCCTCATCAACGCCTGGGACAAGAGCCCGATTCTGTGGCTCGTCGGCTTCGTCACCGCCCTGCTCACCGCCTACTACATGAGCCGCCAGGTCTTCCTGGTTTTCTTCGGCAAGCCTCGCTGGGAGGAAGCCGACGCCAAGGCACCCGAGGAGGCCGAGGCGAAGCCCGAGCACGAGCCCGCGGCGACCGAGGGCGCAGCGGCCGACGCCCCCACCACTTCAGATGCGCCCAGCAGTTCAGGTGCGCACGGGGCCCACGGTGACTTCCGGCCCCACGAGTCGCCGTGGACGATGGCGCTCCCGCTCGTGGTGCTGGCCTTGCTCTCGGCTGTCGGCGGCGCCCTCAATCTGCCCATCAACCACTCGACCGAGTTCCTGACCCGTTGGCTCGATCCCTTGTTCGGCAACCGCCTCCACGAGGTGACCGCGTCGACGGGGCTCAAGTGGATCCTGTTCGCGTTGACCCTCGGCGTCGTCGCCCTCGGCATCACCCTCGCCTACGGCGTCTACCTCAAGCACCGGGTCCGGGAGGACGCTCTGGAACCGTCTGTGCTGCGCCATGCCTGGTACTTCGACGGCTTCGTCGGCGCCCTCGTCGACGGCCCGGGAAGACTGGCGGCGGTCTGGTCGGCCTACGTGTTCGACCGCAAGATCATCGACGGCGCCGTGAACGGCGTCGCCACACTGGTGCGCAACACGGGCACCAACGTGCGCCGAGTCCAGACCGGGTTCGTGCGTAACTACGCCCTCGGCGTGGCCGCCGGGGCCGTCGTCCTGTTCGCCTTCATCGTGTTCAGGACGGCGTGATGCATTCCCCTGGATTCCCGTTGCTGACGGCGCTGATCGTCCTTCCCGCGATCGGAGCCGCGGTCGTTCTCGCCATCCCGAAGACCCGCCCCGAGCTGGTCAAGATCACCGGATTCGCGGTCTCGATGGGCGTCCTGGTGCTGGCCTCCTACACGCTGTACGAGTTCGCTACGGG
>JAFASB010000307.1 GCA_019244985.1 Acidimicrobiia bacterium
CCTGGGCGAGCAGGCCGAGGACCTCGGTCTCCCGCGCCGTCAGCTCGGCTGCTGGACGGCTGTCGGCGCGTGCGCTCAGCACGACCTTCGCGGCCTTGGGCGCGAGCGGCGCTTCCCCGCGGGCGGCCGCCTCGATCCCGCGGAGGAGCTCGTCGGGTTCGGCGTCCTTCAGGAGGTACCCGACGGCGCCGGCGTCGAGCGCGTCGAGAATGCGCTCGCGGTCGGAGAAGGAGGTGAGAACGACAACGCGGGAGTCCGGCCGTTCCAAGAGCAGCCGCCGCGTGGCCTCGATGCCGTCGACCCGAGGCATCGACAGGTCCATGAGCACGACGTCGGGGTCGTGCTGGCCGGCCAGGGCGACCGCCTCCTCGCCGTCGGCCGCCGCTCCCACGACCTCGAAGCCGTCGTTGCCATCCAGGAGCTCCTTGAGCCCGCGGCGCACGACGTCATGGTCGTCGGCAAGCAGGATCCGAATCGTCATGCGGGCACCTCGGCCTCGAGGCGCGTCCCAGTGCCGGGGGTCGACGTGACGACGAGCCGGCCGCCGGCGTCGGCGACCAGGCCGGTGAGGAGCGAGAGCCCGACGTGGCCCTCCTCCCGACGCTCGTCGAGGCGGTCGGCCGAGAACCCGAGGCCGTTGTCGGAGACGACGAGCCGCACGAGGCCGTTGTCCCTCACGAGCGACACATCGAGGCGCGTCGCGCGCGCGTGAGCGGCCACGTTGCGCACTGCCTCGTGCGCCACGCGGTAGAGCAGCGTCTGGGTGTCAGCCGATCGGGCGGCGTCGTCGTCGATGTCGACGGTCGTCTCCATACCCTCGGCAGCGAGCGGTGCCAAGAGCTCGCCGACGGCGTTGTCCAGCCCCTCGTCGTGCAGGTTGGGCGGCGCGATGTCGATGATGAGACTGCGTAGGTCCCGCATGCTCTTGCGGGTGTCGGCCGCGGCCTGCCGCAACGCCGATCCCACCTCTGCACCGTTGGGCGCTTCCTCGGTGCGCTCGGCGGCGGCAGCCAACGAGTACGAGACGCCCGCGAGCGTCTGGACAACGCCGTCGTGCAGATCACGGGCGATCCGTCTGCGCTCGGCGTCCGATGCGTCGATCGCCCGCTGGAGCAATCGCTCGCGTTCCTCCTGCCCCTGCCGCAACCCACGGGCCATCGACCACGCCAGTGGTACCTGAATCAGGAACAGCAGGAGCAGGCCGCCGAGCATGACCGGGACGAAGTTGCCCCAGATCTGGCGGCCGCTCTCGGCGATCGAGCTGTAGCGCAGATAGCTCTCGAACAGCAGCGGTTGCCCACCGGCGGTGTGCACCGGGACGTAGACCTGGAGCAGCTTGCCGAACTGCCGCTCGAAGATGTTCTCGGCCTCGGTCAGGTCGCTCAGGTCCGCCGCCGGTTGTCCATCTTTGAGCGTCTCGGCCTCGTCGCTGCCGAGGCTGAAGGTCCTGCCTATGAGCCGAGGCTCGTCGGAGTAGACCACGCGCCCGCCGGGCGTCCACAGCTTCACTCGCACGACCCGGTCCCCGATGATTCGCTGGCGGACGACGCTGTCGAGCTGCTGGGTCGCAACGGGGTCGCCAGCCAAGACCGCGTCACTCAGCAGGGGTTCGGCGACGGCATGGGCGTCGACGGTGGCGATGTCGCGCGCGTTGCGGATCGCCTCGGTCGTGGCGTTGTGGCGGACGACGTAGAACGTTCCCGCGGAGATGAGCACGACGGCCGCCAGCCCAGCGAGCACGAACTGGGTGACCGACGCCGCCACCGACTTCGTCTTCATCGCAAGAGCAACGTTACGGCTCGTCGTTGGCGACCGCACGGGACTGCATCACCTGCCGGTGGATCGCCTGCTGCACGCGAACCGGCCGCGGCACCATGCGGAGCACCTGCTGGCCTCGCTCGCCGCCGGACTCGACGAACAGGTCGCCGGCGCCGATCATCCGCTCGAACAGGCGCTGGCGGTAGGTGATGTCGTTGATGCGCTCGAGGGGGATCTCGCGGCCTCTCTTGACGAAGACGCCGGTCCGCACGACGAGGCGCTCGGTGGTGAGCACCATGTTGGTAGTACCCCAACGGGCGTAACGCCGGATGAAACGCACCAGCACCACGAGCACGAGAATCAGGCTGGCGATCAACACCGGATCGTGCGCGACGCCGGGGACGACGATCGACACGGTGACGGCCACCGCGAGGCTGAGCACGAGCAGCGCTGTCGATCGGGCGAGCACCCACCAGTGCGGGCGCAGGTCGAGGACGACGACCTCGCCCTCGTCCAACAGCCGGCGGGGGAACGGCACCGGCGGCTGGGCTAGTGCGACGTGGTTACGGGTGACGACGTCGGAGCCGCGGCCGTCGTCGTCGTGTGCGCCGTCGTCGTGGTGTGCGCCGTCGTCGTCGTGTGCGATGTCGTTGTCGTGCGCCCCGTGGTGCTCGTCGCGCCCGAGGACGTCGTCGAGGTCGCCGCGCACGCTGTGCTGCCGACCGAGCCGGCGATGTGGAACGGCACGTGCTCGACATTCGACACCACGTTGAGACCGCTCCGGTCGGCCGCCACGGTCGCCGGCGCCGGGTCGTTCACGACGTAGGCGTCGAGGACGCTGTCGACGTCCACGCCGAACCGGGGCTGAGCGTTGACCCAGGTGGCCCAGATCTCACCGGAGCCGTCGGACTGCTGCGACACGCTGACGATCTGGAAGAGGCCGGCGATGTTGGCCTGCGGTCCACCGAGCGACGGCTCCGTCGTCGAGAGCGTGACAACCAGGTTCTGGTAGGCGGGGTTGCGGCCGGGCTGGCCGGGCTGTGCGGCCCGAATGGCGGCCTTGAGCAGGTTGGGATCCTTGGAGCGAATGGCGAGGTCGATCACGATGCCGTTGCCGCACACACCCTGCACGGAGTTCGATTCCGGCGAGTAGGCCTTGACCGTCACCTGGGTGGCCGCCGTCGAGCTGGTGGAGCTGCTGGCCGAGGTGTTCTTCTTCGAACCGCCGGACGAACAGGCCGCGAGCACGAGCCCGGCGACCACAGGGAGCACCACGAATCGCTTCATGGGAAACCAATCCTAGGACCCACGGCGTCGCGTCTTAGCGATACACCTTGCGCCGAAAGACAGACTCGTGCGACGAGACGCGGTCGAGAAAGAGGAGACCGTCGAGGTGGTCGAGCTCGTGCAGAAGGGCGCGCGCCTCGAAGGCGTCGGCCTCGATGACGCGCTCGGCGCCCTCGACGGTCAGGCCCCGCACGACGACGGTTGTCGCCCGGGCAACGTCTCCGGTGAGGTCAGGCACGCTCATGCACCCCTCGCGCGCCACGACAGGGCCGTGGGCCAGCAGGACCTCGGGGTCGAAGAGCACGATCTCGCCGTGACATGAGCGCGCCTTCTTGTGCCCGGTGACGTCGACGGTGAAGGCGCGCAACCCGACGCCGATCTGGGTCGCGGCGATGCCGACGCACGCGGGCGACGCTCGCATGGTGTCGACCAGGTCGGCGGCGAGCTCTCGCGCCGCGGCGTCGATCCGGCCCACCGGCGCGGCCGGCTGCTTGAGCAAGTGGTCGGGGAGCCGGAGGACCGGCCTGACTGCCACGGGAAGACGGTTAGAGGATGTCTGCTTCTGAGGGATGGAGGCTGCACTCGACGCCGAGGTCGGCGGCAAGGTCGGCCAGGCTCGCCTGCAGCGCGACCGCATCATCCGGGGCGGGCAGCGTCACCTCCAGGATCATGGCGTACACGGGTCGGCTCGGGTCACCGATCACGCGCGTGCTGAGGTCGACGATGTTCACCGCGTTCGCCGCGAGCAACGACGCCACGCGATGGACGATCCCCGGCCGGTCGGCGCCGTACACCGACACCGTCCACGCGTCACCCTCCGGCGAGACCGGCACGTCGTCGTCGATGGCGCGCACGGCAACGACAAGGTCGAAATCCGCGGCCGGGCCGGCGAGCGCGTCCTCGAGGGTCTCCTGGGGCAGGCTGCCGGGCGCGGCGACGACGAGCATCATGGCGAAGTGCCCGCGCAGGATCGTCATTGACGTGTCCTCGAGATTGCACCCGTGCTCGAGGAAGACATCGGTGACTGCGGCGACGATGCCAGGGCGGTCGGCGCCGACGGCCGACACTGCGTAGTGGCTCACGCCCGAGAAGTTAATGACAGGCGCTAGGCGAACAGCTCGAGCTGGCAGAGGCGCCCGACAGCGTCGTCCCAAGACTGCAGGCGACGGGCGCGGTGCACGGCATCGTGGCGGTTGTAGGGACGGTCGAGCAGCCAGGACTCGCAGACGTCGGCCAAGAGCTCCGCCTCGCCGGGGTTGTCCTCGACGGTGGCGCGCACGCCGAGTTGCCGGGCCACCTCGGCTTTGGTGCCGAGCGCTGTGTGGTGAACGTCGTCGAGCGCCATGCCATGGTCGGCGAGCCAGTCGACGGTGACGTCCGCGAGGTGGGGGGGTCGGGCGGTTATGCCGACGATGCGCCATCCGGCAGCTCGCAGCGCAGCAACCCCGAACACAGCCCCGTCGGTGGGAAGGGCCTCGGAGTACAGGACGGGGTCACCGAAGGTCTCGTCGAGGAAGGCGTGGAAGGGTTCGCGGGGAAGGCCGAGATCGAGAAGGCGCAGGTCGTATCGCGTCCACGCCGAGGGGTGGGTGGCCACACCGAAGCGGCGGGCGATACGGGCGGCCACGGGCGGACCCAGGTCGCACAGCACGCCGTCGAGATCGAGACCACAGAGCACGATCCAAAGGATACAGACGGGGTGTGACACGAAGTCCTTGACGGATCCCTCCCCGTCGCCAAAGATGCAAGTGCACTGCTTCGCGCGGACCTCGGCGGAACGGCCCCAGGCCAATCCCCGGTGGTGCGCAAACGGATCGGTGCGGGCACGGCCCCGAGGAGACCGGACGGCATCCCGCCGGATGGCTACTCGGGGCCGTTCCGCGTCTTCGGGGATCCGCGTTCTTGTCATACCCCGTCGTTACGGTCGCATAGATGGGTTTGTTGGACGGGCTGAACGACGCCCAGCGACGGGCCGTGACCACCGACGCCGCGCCGCTGTGCATCCTGGCGGGCGCCGGCTCGGGCAAGACCCGCGTCCTGACCCGACGCATCGCCTGGCGGGTGGCGCAGGGTAGCGCCGACCCGCGCCACGTGCTCGCCCTCACGTTCACCCGAAAGGCGGCGGGCGAGCTGTCCTCACGGTTATCGGCGCTCGGCGTGCGTGATCAGGTGGCCGCGGGCACCTTCCACGCCATCGCGTACGCCCAGCTGCGGCGGCGGTGGGCCGACCGGGGCGAGCGGCCGCCCGTCCTCCTCGACCGCAAGGTCCGTCTCCTTGCGCCGCTGCTCGCCGGCCACCGCCGCGCGGGTGTGCAGCCCGCCGACCTCGCCAACGAGATCGAGTGGGCGAAGGCCCGGTTCGTCGAGCCGTCCCACTACGAGTCCGAAGCGGCGGGGGCCGGCCGCAAACCCCCCCTCCCGCTCGGCGTCACGGGGGCGCTCTACGAGCGCTACGAAGAGGAGAAGCGGCGCCGGGGCGTCGTCGACTTCGACGACCTCCTGTTGCTCTGTGCCCGCGCCCTCCACAGCGACGAAGCCTTCGCGGCCAGCCAGCGCTGGCGGTTCCGGCACGTGTTCGTCGACGAGTTCCAGGACGTCAATCCGGTGCAGTACCGGCTGCTCGAGGGCTGGCGTGGCGACCGCCACGACCTGTGCGTCGTCGGAGACCCGAATCAGGCGATCTTCGGATGGAACGGCGCCGACGCCCGCTACCTCACCGGGTTCGGCGAGCAGTTCCCGGGCGCCGAAGTCGTGCGCCTCGAGGACAACTACCGGTCCTCGCCGCAGATCCTCGCCGTCGCCGATGCCGTGCTCAACGGGAACACGGGCGGCCCGACGCGCTCGAGGCCGCTGCGCGCCAACCGGCCGACCGGGCCGACGCCGTCGGTGCGCAGCTGGGCGAACGAGCGCGACGAGGCCCACGCCATCGTGCGAGCGATCCGTCGGCGCCAGAGCACTGCGCTGCCGTGGTCGGCGATGGCGGTGCTCGCCCGCACGAACGCCCAGCTCCTCCTGTTCGAAGAGGCGTGCACGGCGGCCGGCATCCCCCATCGCGTCCGCGGTGAAGGGTCGTTCCTCAGCCAGCCCGACATCCGACAGGCGCTCAACGACCTCCGGCGCCTGCCACCGACGAGTCCGGTCTCGCCCGCGATCGCCGACCTCGAGGAGATGGCATCCGAGGCCGAGGGTGACCACCGCCAGCGCCTCGAGGGGCTCGTGCGTCTCGCGCGCGAGCACAGTGCTCTCGACCCGGCGGCCACCATCGACGGCTTCTTCTCGTGGCTGCGGGCGACCGTGGGCGGCGACGAGCCCGCCCGCACGGGCGACGTGGTCGAGCTGGCGACGTTCCATGCGTCGAAGGGCCTCGAGTGGCCAGTCGTCTTCGTTGCCGGTCTCGAGCGGGGGCTGGTACCGATCGCCCAAGCGGACACGCCGGCCGCCCGCGCCGAGGAACGGCGGCTGCTCTACGTCGCCGTGACGCGCGCCGAGCAGGAGCTGCATTGCTCGTGGGCCGAGCGGCGCACGTTCGGAGCGCGGACGGTGTCGCGCTCACCATCGGCGTATCTGGCCGCCATCGAAGCCGCCGTGAAGGCGGGCGACGAGGGCACACCGGGTGACTGGAGAAGATTCCTCGACGACGGCCGTCAGCAGCTGCGCGCCTCGGCGGGACGCCGGCCCTCCGACGTCCGCGCGCTGCTCGACCGCGCCGATCCCGCCCTCTTCGAGGCGCTGAAGTCGTGGCGAGCGGCGACCGCGAAGCGTTCTGGCGTTCCCGCCTACGTGATCTTCCACGACACGACGCTCGCCGCTCTGGCCGAGGCCAAGCCCCACGACCGCACCGGCCTGCTCGCCGTTCCGGGCCTCGGGCCGGTCAAGGCCGAGCGCTACGGCGATGCCGTGCTCGCCGTGCTCGCCGGTGCCGCCGCGTCGTAGCACCCGCTTCGGCAACACTCTGACGCGTGAAGTTCCACCTCGAGCACACCTTCGTCGCGCCCCTCGACGCCGTCGAGGCCGCGATGGTCAACCCCACCTTTCTCGAAGGGACCCGGCTCCCCGACGTCGGCCCGCCGGAGGTGCTGAGCCGAGAGGAGGCCGGCGACACCGTCACGCTGCGGGTCAGCTACCACTACACGGGGAGTCTCGACTCACTGGCGCGGCGGGTGCTGCGTTCGGGCGACGTGACGTGGGTGCAGGAGACCAGACTCGACCGGTCGACGCATCGCACGACGTTCACCGTCACACCGAAAGTCCACGCCGACCGGTTCGAGTGCGGCGGCGCGATGCAGATCACCCAGGGCACCGATGGGACGACGCTGCGCGTCATCGACGGTGAGCTGAAGATCAAGGTGCCACTTTTCGGAAGTCGCGCCGAAGGGCTCATCCTGCCCGGACTGCGCAGCCGCATGCAGCGCGAGGCGGAACTCTTGGACGAGTGGCTGAAAGAGCACCCGGCCGGTTGACGAGACGCGTCCTAGGCGCGACAACGGTCCTATGAGCTCGTTCCTCTGGCCCAATGAGGAGGGGTGGCCGTACCCGGACACAATGGGCGAGACGGTCGACCTCGATGCAACGACCGACGACGAGACGCTCTGCCTGCGCGCCGCGCCCACTCAGCTGTTCAATCACCTCGACCCGCTCGAACGGGCAGTGATCTGCCGCCACTACGGCCTCGAGGGCCAACAGGCGCGCAGCATGAAGGAGTTGCACGTCGAGATGGGCCTGCCGCGCGCCGAGCTGCGCGACGCGCTCGGCACGGGTCTTGCCAAGCTCCGCACGGAGCTGCGCTAGCTACAGGTCGAAGTCGACCAGCAACGGCGCGTGGTCCGACGGGCTCTTGCCCTTGCGCGCGAAGCGATCGATGAGCGCGTAGGTCGCCGATTCGGCGAGCGGCTTCGTCGCCATCTCCAGGTCGATGCGCATGCCGCGGTGCTGGTGGAAGTCGCCGGCCCGGTAATCCCAGTAGCTGTAGAGACGGTCGTCGTCGTAGATGGTGCGGAACACGTCGACCAGGCCCCACTGCTCGAGCCGGTGCAGCTCCTCGCGCTCGGGTTCGCTCACGTGGGTCCCGCCGTTGACCTTCGCCGGATCCCAGACGTCCCTGTCCTCGGGAGCGATGTTGAAGTCGCCGCACATGACGAACGGTTCGGTGGGGTCGCACGTCTGCTCGAGCCCGCGCCGCAGCCGGTCGAGCCACACGAGCTTGGCTTCATAGTGCTCGCTGCCGACGAGCCGGCCGTTGGGGACGTACACGCTGACGACTCGGACGCCCTTGCACGTCGCCCACAAAAGGCGGGCCTCCGTCACCTCGTCGTCGGCCTGGTCGGGAAAGCCGGCGACGACGTCGTCGAGGCCGACCCGGCTGAGGATCGCCACGCCGTTCCACTGGCCCTGGCCGCAGTGGGCGGATTCGTAGCCGAGGGCTGCAAACGCCATCGCCGGGAAGTTGGCGTCGGAGAGCTTCGTCTCCTGAAGACACAGGACGTCGGGCTCGGCATAGCCGAGCCACTCCTCGACCCGAGGCATGCGCTTGTTGAGGGAGTTGACGTTCCAGGTCGCGATCCGCATGTGGTCCGAGCCTAGGACCGGCCCTCCCACGTAGGCTTCCGGTCGATGGCCGAGCCGGACCGTGCCGTTCAGGCCCTGCGGGCGCTGGTGAAGGTGTTGGACGGCAACATCGAGCGCGCCAGATACGTGCAGCGCCGGGCCGAGCACATCGAGACCCTCCGTGACCAGGGCTACACCTGGGAGCAGGTGCTCTCCACCGAGGACAGGCCGCTGATCGTCGACGTCCTGAACCAGAGCATGGCGCTGCTCACCGAGCTCGGCGGCCGCTTGCGTCGCGAAGAGGCCCGGTGTTTGGTGGACGAGGGTCTCAAGGAGCAGCAGATCGCCGATCTGCTCGACGTCTCGCTCGACCACGTGCAAGCGATGCTCAGCGGCACCTAGGTCGAACTCGTCGGGCGTGCGTACAGTTGCGCCGTGAGCGAACAACGAATGCTGATCGACGGCAAACTGGTCGATGCGGTCGACGGACGGACCTTCGACAACGTCAATCCGGCGACCGAGGAGGTGCTCGGGCCGGTCGCTGACGGCAACGCGGCCGACATGGAGGCCGCCGTGGGCGCCGCCCGCCGGGCGTTCGACTCGACGACGTGGGCGACCGACCACGCCTTCCGTGCCCAGTGCCTGCGTCAGCTCCAGACGGCGCTCGAGTCCGAGCGCGAGGAACTGCGCTCCGAGCTCGTCGCCGAGGTCGGGTGCCCGGTGCTCGCCACCTACGGTCCCCAGCTCGACAGTCCCCTCGCCGAGGCCCTGCTGTGGCCGGCCGAGACGCTCGAGACGTTCCCGTGGTCCAGGGCGCTGCCGCCCAAGGACCCGTTCGGACTGGGCATGACCGAACGTGAGGTCTGGAAGGAACCGGTGGGTGTCGTCGGGGTGATCGTCCCGTGGAACTTTCCGATCGAGATCACCCTCAACAAGCTCGGGCCCGTCCTGGCCATGGGAAACACGTGCGTGATCAAGCCCGCACCCGACACGCCGTTCAACGCCACGCGCCTCGGTCGCCTCGTCGCCGAGCACACCGACATCCCGCCCGGGGTCGTCAACGTCGTGACATCGCAGGACCATCTCACCGGCGAGGTGCTCACCACATCGCCCGAGGTCGACATGGTGGCCTTCACGGGCTCGACGGTGACCGGGCGTCGCATCATGGAGGCCGGGTCGGCGACGATGAAGCGCGTCTTCCTCGAGTGCGGCGGCAAGTCCGTGAACCTTGTGCTCGACGACGTCGACATTGCCGCCGCGGCCGCGAGCGCGGGAGCGATGTGCTTCCACGCCGGCCAGGGCTGCGCCATCACCACCCGGATGCTCGTGCCCAACAGCCACTACGACGAGGCCGTCGAGAGCGCGCGAGCCGCCTTCGAGGGAGTCACGTACGGCGACCCCACCGACGCCTCGAACCTCATGGGGCCGCTGGTGTCAGAGAAGCAGCGCCAGCGCGTGCTCGGCTACATCAACTCCGGCAAGGAGCAGGGCGCCACCCTGGTCGTCGGAGGTGGCATTCCGAGCCACCTCGACAAGGGGTACTTCGTCGAGCCGACCCTGTTCGCCAACGTCGACAACTCGATGAAGATCGCCCAGGAGGAGATCTTCGGTCCCGTCCTCGTGCTGATCGGCTACCAAGACGAGGACGACGCCGTGGCCATCGCCAACGACAGTGTCTACGGGCTGTCGGGCATGATCACGTCCAAGGATCTCGACCGGGCCAAGCGCGTCGCTCGTCGAATCCGAACGGGCACGCTCTCGCTGAACGGCGGCGTCTGGTACGGCGCCGACGCCCCCTTCGGCGGCTACAAGCAGTCCGGGCTCGGCCGCCAGTGCGGTATCGAGGGCCTCGAGATCTTCACCGAGACCAAGACCGTCGGCTGGCCCGTCCAGGCCTAGCTCGTCGCGTGGCTGATTCTGCGCCCCCGCTCAGGATTCGCGGAGGCGGTCTTCAGTCGTTGGGCGTTCCATCGGAGCATGAGCAAGCCAAATGACACCGAGAGCCGACCATGGCGCTGGCTTTGGTGGCTGT
>JAFASB010000478.1 GCA_019244985.1 Acidimicrobiia bacterium
CCACGCCGACGCTCCTGCGGCCTATCCGGAGATCAACAACGCCACTCGTCCGCTGCGAGCCGCGGCCGCCGCCGAAGGGGACGCCGACCGCATGAGTCTGTGGGCCGGACAGGCCTTCCGCTCGGCCGTCGACCGACCGGCCGGCGAGGTCGTGGAGCTGCTCACCCGCGGCGTCCACTGATGACCTACACACACGGCCACGACGACAGCGTGCTGCGCTCGCACCGGTGGCGGACGGCGGAGAACTCGGCCGCCTATCTGCTGCCGCATCTGGGCGCGGGCATGGATCTGCTGGACCTCGGGTGCGGTCCGGGCACCATCACCGTCGACCTTGCGCGGCGCACCGCCCCTGGCAAGACCGGCGGGCTCGACAGTGCGGCCGCCGTTATCGACGAGGCCAGAGTCGCGGCGGGCGACGCACCGGTGGAGTTCCAGGTCGCCGACGCCATGGATACCGGCTTTCCCGACGACTCCTTCGACGTCGTGCACGCCCACCAGGTGTTGCAGCACCTGCCTGATCCGGTGGGCGCGCTGCGAGAGATGGCGCGGGTGTGTACGCCCGGCGGCGTCGTCGCCGTCCGCGACGTTGACTACGAGGCGATGACGTGGTTTCCCGCCGACCCGAGGCTCACTGCGTGGCTGGATCTCTACCGGCGGGTCCATCGAGCCCACGGCAGCGAGCCCGACGCCGGCCGCCACCTCCTCGACTGGGCGCGGCAGGCCGGATTCGCCGACATCACGCCGTCGGCCTCGGTCTGGTGCTTCGCTACCGACGAGGACCGGCAGTGGTGGGGCTCGCTCTGGGCCGACCGCATGCAGCGATCGGGTGTCGCCGATCGCGCGCTCGCTCTGGGGTTCGCCTCGCAGCGGGACCTCGACCAGATCAGCGATGCCTGGCGGCGGTGGAGCGTCGAGCCGTCGGGCTGGTTCGCCGCCCTCCACGGCGAAGTCGTGTGCGGCGTCGCTGGCTAAGCCCTACGGTCGCTCAGATGGCGGTGATCGAGACACGTACGTTCCGGCTGGCCGACGGTGTCGACGAGGCCGAGTTCCTGGAGGCCGACGAGCAGGCGCGGACGAGTTTCCTCTACCACCAGCCAGGCATGCTGCGGGCGACGACGGCTCGGGCCGACGACGGCGAGTGGATCGCAGTGGTGCTGTGGGCCTCCTACGAAGACGCCGACGCGGCCGCCGAGGTCGAACGCACCGACCCGCACATGGACCGCTTCGACAACATGTCGGCCGGCGCCGAACGCAAGCGCTACAGCATGTTCGACTGACCACCCCCACTCGACTTTCGTGCGTTGAAGCCCAATAGTTGTGCCCCGACGCACGAAAGTCGGTGGAGGGGGCTACTGCTGGACGAGCATCAGCGGGTTGCCCTCGGGGTCGACGACGCCGGCCAGCGTCGGTCCGCCGGGAACGTCGAAGGGCTCGGCGACGACTGTGGCGCCGAGCTCCACCGCCTTGGTCAGCGACGCTTGCAGATCGCGCACCTGGACGTACAGGTTGACGCCGCTGCGCCCGCTCTGACGCAGGTGCCCCGCGGGGCCCGGTTCGGGCGCGCCCAGCCCGGGCTGGATGTCCATGATGAAGCCGTCGCCGATCTTCCAGTTGAACAGCTCGCTGTAGAAGGCCTTCTGACGTTCGGGGTCGCGCGCCTCGATCTCCCAGTGCACGACCGGGCGGGCCCAGTCCGGCGTGTCCTTGTTCACGGTCACGACGCAGGACCATACGCCTCGTCTGTATCGTCAGGCGCCGTGAGGATCAGCATCGACTTGGAGCGGTGCGAGGGGCACGGGCGGTGCTACTCGCTGGCGCCCGCGCTGGTCGAGCCCGACGACATCGGCAATGGCTGCGTCGTCGGCGACGGCAACGTGCCACCGGACCAGATGGACAACGCCCGCCAAGCCGAGGCCAACTGCCCCGAGCGCGCCGTGATCCTCGAGGAGCAAGACTGACGATCCGATGAGCGAGCACCCGCCGGTCCGAGACTGGACCACCGACTTCGACCACACCGACGAGGCGTGGGCCGCCGATCCCTTCCCGATCTGGGACGAGCTCCGGCGCACGTGTCCTGTCGCCCACAGCGACCGCTACGGAGGCACGTGGTTGCCGACCCGCCACGAGGACGTGGCCGCGATCGCCTACGACACGGAGAACTTCACGTCGCGCAGCGTCGTCGTCACCAATTACCGGCCGCCGAACATCGCGCCTCGCGGCATCGCCCCGCCGATCTCCTCAGACCCGCCCTTCCACGCCGGCGCCCGGCGCATCCTGCTGCCGCTGATGTCGCCGCAGGTGATCGCCAAGTGGGAGCCGTCCACGCGCGAGTACTGCGAGAGCCTGGTCGACGACCTCCGCGGTCGTGACGTCATCGACGCCGCCCAGGAGTACGCGCAGCACATCCCGGTGCGGGTCATTGCCCGCTTGCTCGGCTTCCCCGAGGACGACGCCGACCTGTTCCGCGGCTTCGTGCACCACGTGCTCGAGCAGGTCACCCTCCCGCTCGAGCAGCGCTTCCTGGGGATGCAGGATCTCTTCGAATATCTGCGCGCCCAGGTGCAGGATCACATCCAGAACCCGCGCGACGACCTGACCACAGCGATGCTCAACGCCGAGATGGACGGCGAGCCTGTCGGCATGGAGCACGTCGGCGGCACGGTTGCCCTCCTTTTGCTCGCGGGCATCGACACGACCTGGAGCGCCATCGGAGCCTCGATCTGGCACCTGGCCGGCAACCCCGGCGACCGCGAGCGCCTCTTGGCCGAGCCAGAGCTGCTCCCCACTGCGATCGAGGAGTTCCTCCGCGCGTATGCGCCGGTGACGATGGCCCGCCTCGTCAAGCACGACATGGACTGGAACGGGTGTCCGATGAAGGCGGACGATTGGATCCTGCTGTCGTTCCCGTCGGCCAACCGCGACCCGGCGTTCTTCGAGAACGCCGACGAGGTCATCCTCGACCGTCAGGACAACCGCCATGCCGCGTTCGGTCTCGGGATCCACCGCTGCGCCGGCTCGCACCTGGCGCGCATGGAGCTGCGGGTGGCCCTCGAGGTTTTCCTCGACGCCTTCCCGGTGTTCCATCTCGAGGATCCGAGCGCGGTGCGCTGGAGCGGCGGCCAGGTTCGGGGTCCGCGCGCCCTGCCGCTGAGGATCGGCTGACGTGACGACGTTCGTCCTCGTGCACGGCGCGTGGCACGGCTCGTGGTGCTGGGAGCGGCTCGTGCCCGAGCTCGAGGCCCGGGGCCACCGCGCTCTGACCGTCGACCTGCCCATCGCCGACCCGACCGCGGGTGTCGACGAGTACGTGCAGGCCGTCGCTGCGGTGCTCGCGGACGCCGGCGACGACGCCGTCCTCGTCGCCCACTCGCTGTCGGGGCTGATCGCGCCGGTCGTCGCTGACCGCCATGCGTTGGCGCGTGTCATCTACCTCGGCGCCATGCTGCCGGTGCCGGGGGACGCCGTGCTGGAACGTCTCGGGCCCGAAGGTGTCCTGGCGACGGACTTCATGCCCTCGCTGGAGATCGGCGATGACGGCACGTCGACGTTCCCGGTCGCCCTCGCCGGTGACGTCTTTTACAGCGACTGCACGCCCGAAGACCGCGAGTGGGCAGCGGCGCAGCTCGGCCACCAGTCCTTCACCGTGACCCTCGAGCCATGTCCGCTAACGACCATGCCGTCGGTGGCGAGCGACTACATCGTGCTCAGCGACGACGCCACGTTGTCGCCCGAGTGGTGCCGCAAGGTGGCGCGTGAGCGCCTTGGCGTCGAGCCCCACGAGCTGGCGGGCGGCCACTCGCCGTTCGTCGCCAAGCCCGCCGAGCTCGCCGACCTCCTCGTCGCGCTGAGCGGTGGCTGAGCCCCTCCTACATTGAGGTGATGCGCGAGGGGAACGTCCGCCTGTGGCTGTTCGTCGGCCTGTTCCTCGTCATCGTCGGCTTCCTGATCTACGCCACAGTCGCAGCCTCGTAGAGAGGTCCGTCACCTGCGCCGTCCGGCGCGCCAAGCTTGTAGAACCGTGGTCGCCCTCGCGTTCGTGCTCTGGGTCCTTGCGACCGTCGTCGTCGCCGTGCCGGTTGGCATGCTCCTGCGCCGTCGCGACAGCGCCGAGCTCGAGGAGCCGGTCGACCCCGTCGAGGTGCAGCAGGCGATGCACCGCCACCCGTCGTGGCGACGCCCCAAGGTCGCCTGAGACCGGGGAGCTCTAGCTCCAGAGCATGAACCGCACCAGCAGCCAGGCGCCGTAGCCCATGGCCGCCAGGAGCGGGACGACCAGCACGGCGCCCACGATGGTGCCCACCAGCTCGCCTCGGTCGGCGGGGCTCGATGGACGCGGGGTGCGCTGGACGACCGACACGCTGTCTCCTAAGGATCTCTGAGAGGTCGCCAGAAGTTAGCGTTCGCGAGCACCCTCAGGGTGCATCCCGCCCGGGGGTGCGGTTGTGTCCGTCGGTGGCTGATGGGACACTTTTCGTAGCTGCGTTGAGGAGGGGAACAAGGCGTGGACTTTCGACCAGGCCCGGGACAAGTAGCACTTGTCGAGTATCCGGGCAGCCACGAGCCGATGACCGGGCTGGTGACCAACGGCCACGAGGAGCACATCGCCATCGACCTCGGGGTCCAGGCGCCGACACCCTCGCCCGACGCGCCCATCGTGGTGAGCGTGTATGCCCCCGACGCCCTCTATCGCCTCCGCGGGACCGCCCGAGCCGCCCGCCCCGAGGGCGTCATCGTCCTCGAGCCGGTGATCGACGTCGAACGCATCCAACGCCGGAGCGCGGCCCGTGTACCGATCCAGGTCGGGGTGACCCTGTCTTTCCTCGACGATCCCTCGCCGATGATCGAGAGCATCGTGGGCCGCACCCTCGACATCGGCCTCGGCGGTCTGCGCGTGCTGACCCTGCGGCCCGTCCCCAAGCGCGAGCCCACGGTGATGTTCACACTGCCGACGGGGCGCAGCATCGTCGGTGCGACCCTCGTGCTCAGCGAGGACACCACCGAGGAGGGCTACGAGGTCCGACTGGCCTTCCAGGATCTCGACCCCGACGAGGTCGTCGCCCTCAGGGAGCTCGTCGAGGCGTACATCGCCTGAGCCGGCCCGACCGGCACGCCGGCGTCGTCGCTGGCGTCGTCGTTGTGGTGCTGGGAGTCGACGGTGTCGCGACCGTCGATGACGTCGTGAAGACCATCCCCGAGTGGGGCGCGAGGACGGCCTGCTGGACGGCGTGGCCGTCGAGGTCGAAGTAGGTGGCGCCCAGGCTCACCGTCACCGCCGCGGCTGTGGGGTTCACGGCGACATAGCCGCCGCTGAAGGGTCGGACGTAGGCGCCGTTCGCGAGCGCAGCGTAGGCGGCGGTCGGCATGCCCGGGTCGACGTGGTCGTCGGGTGTGTCGGGGGCGTTGATGCCGTCGTTGTTGCCGTTGGGTGAGAAGTAGAAGTACTGGGTGCCGTCGGTGCCGAGCAGGAACGATGCCAGCGCGTAGCGGTGGATCTGCTGCACCTGCGCAGCCGTCCCATTTCCATCGATCTTCGTCATCGCCATCACGAAGCGGCCGCGCTGCCCGGCGTTGGCGAGCATGTTGATGTCGTTCTTCCACGCCGACACCGACCGGAAGGTGGTGACGGCGTCGCTCTCGCTGCGGATGAATCCCTGGGCGTTTGCGCCCGGCAGCGTGGTCAACAGCGTCGACGTCGGCCCCGACGCGGGGTCGAAGTACTGCGTGCCGTTGGCCAGACCGTTGCCGACGACGAGCAGGCTCGGGTTGGCGCGGACCACGTTGGCGGCCAGGTTGGACGTGGCCGCGATCCATTGCGTCGAGCTCCACGGCTGGTGCGTCGCAGCGTTGATCGGCGCGGCCGTGTCGTAGCCCGCGCCCATGGTCGCGTTGCCGAGCATGTCGAGGTAGCACCCGTCGTAGTGGGTGGCCGCCGTCCATTGCGCGCACGTCTGCACGCGGCTCTGGATCCAGCCAGCCGACGTCGGGTCCATCAGGTAGTTGCCGAACTTCTTCGACCGCACCTTCGAGCCGTCGGCTGCGCGGGCGTACCAGCTGTCGGGATAGGCGCTGCCCTGGTCGGACTGGGCGTAAATCCCGTTGGTGTAGACGACGAGCCGGAGGGCAGGGTTGGCCTGGCGCATCTGTGCGACGTACGGCGGATAGGAGTTCTTGGTCGCCAGCACCAGGTCGGAGGTGCGGGCGACTGCCAGTGCCTGGGCCAGCGTCGGTGACTGGGCGTTGGCCCCGCCGCCGTTGGTCGCCACCCAGCGCCGCAGGGCGTTGGCGGGCGGCGTCGGCGAGGGCGCCGCCGTGTCCGCCGGCTGGGGCGTCGTCGTCCGCTTGGTGCGTAGACCGACGGCCGTCGAGGTGGGCCACGCGGCAAGGGCTGCGCCAGCGGTCACGACCATCGCGACCGCCAGCGCGTCCCACCCCGCCCGCTTCTTCACAGGAGCCACAGCAAGCACAATAACAACATGTGCAACAGCCGCCAAGCGTGATGTCCGAAGGTCACGTTCTGCGCGAACGCCCTCAAGCAGCTGATGGCAGCTGCCGATGCACTCGCCAGCACGACATCACCCGCCGAGGAGGCGCGTGTGGGCGAGGACCGAACCGATGCTGAAGCAGCCGCCGAGGACCCGGCCGGCGCGACAGAACCGAGCCTCGATCAGCCGGAGGACGAAGCGACCGAGCACGCCCTCCGGCTGATGGACGAGGCGCTGCGCCGGAACGACGCAGCCCAACGCTGGCTGGTTGCCGGCGATTCCTGACGGGGGGAGGTCAGGAAGCCGGCCGCCACACCTCCTGGTGGTGGCAACAGGGACACACGAACAAACGAGCTCCGCCCATGCGGACCACAGCAACCTCGAGTGGGATCGGGCTCCTGCACTTTCGACAGGAGATCACCGTCGCCACCGCGACACTTGACATGCCCAAGGCTTGACCATCGCCCACGCGTCGCCCCTTTACTCGCCCAGCCGAGCCCCCGGAGAAGACTGCCTCAGACGGGCTGGGGACGGCTAGAGGGACAACCCTGTGAATTGTGCGGGTTTGTCCACAGGGCGACGAGCGTCAGGGCCCGACGAAGAGTGGTGTGCCGAGCGGCAAGGTCATCGCCAGCGTGGTGATGTCGCCGTTGCCGATACGGATGCAGCCGTGGCTGACCGCCCTGCCGATGCTGCCCGGCGCGTCGGTGCCGTGCAACCCGACCATGCCGTCGCCACCCATGAACGAGTACAGAACGTTCGAGTGTGCCGACGTGGCGAACGCGTACGGACCGAGGTACGGCTGCCAGATGGGACGTACGACCTCGGTCAGATAGAAGACGCCGAGCGGCGTGGGCGTGCCGCCCGTGCCAACGGCTGCCGGCGCCTGGAGGATGACCTGGTTGGCGTTCCCGACGGTGATCGACTTGCCCGACGTCGAGACCTTGATCCAGTAGTTGAGCTCTTCGATGTTGACGTCCGACGGCTGCACCCAGCCGACGGACTCGTTGGGGCGAATCGGGAGCAACACCTCCAGCCGCCCGTTGTCCTGCCCGGCGACGAGGAACACGCGGTCGAGCCCGTGCTCGGTCTTGTTGCTCATCACCATGCGCGGGGTGGGCGAGGTCGGCGAGTCGTAGATACCGATCCTTGGAACGGCGACGGCGGCGATGTGATACGGCGGCCCGTCCAGTTGGACGTTCGGGTCGACGACCTGCCACTCCCCGGGCCGGGAGTACGTCTCGGCGCCGACCTGCGGCGGCGCCGTCGTGGTCGTCGTCGGCTCCGGCTTTGGTGCCTCGGCGATCGCCCGGTAGAGCGGCAGGTCGGGCGCGGCCTGACCGCAGCCGGCGAGTGCAACCAAGAGGAGCGCGGAGAGAACGAGGCGCCGGGCCATCACGACAAGGTTCGCCACCCTATGTGACTATGCCTTCCGGGCTCTCGCGTTCTATGGGTTCTCTACGCGCACTATGTGACCTCAGCGGGCGGAGTACTCGTCCTATTTCCTCGAGACGTCAGGCAGGCATGGCTGTGCCGCCGTTGGGGCGCAGCGTCTGGCCGGTCATGAACTTGCTGGCGTCGGATGCCAAATAGAGGATGGCGCTGGCGATGTCGGTGGGGTCGCCGACGGCGTCGAGCACCGAGCGCTTGCGCATGAGGTCGACCAGCGGCTGCATCTTGGCGTCGTCGACAGTGCCGTCGTCGCGCCGGGCGCCGCGCTGGGTCATCGACGTGACGACGAAGCCGGGCGCCACGCAGTTCACGCGCACGCCCAGCGGGCCGCCCTCGGCGGCGGCGACGCGTGTGAGGATCGCCACGCCGGCTTTGGTCATCGAGTAGCCGGCCAGACCGGCGGGGGCGGCGTCGATGGCGGCGGACGCGACGTTGATGATGCTGCCGGCGTGCTGCTCGCCCATGACCCGCAGCGCGGCCTGCACCCCGAAGAACACGCCCTTGAGATTGACGGCGATGATGCGGTCGAGGGCCTCTTCCTCGATCGACGTGATCGGTCCGCCCGCGTCCATGATCCCGGCGACGTTGGCCATGACGTCGACGCCGCCATAGTGGCTGACGGCGTCGTCGATCAGCTTGCCGACCTCGGCCTGCTTGCTGACGTCGGTGGGGACGGCGATGGCCTCGCCGAGCATCTCGAGCGTCTTCTCGAGATTGTCCGCGTCGCGATCGGCGAGCACCAGCCGTGCGCCGGCGTCGGAGAGCGCGACCGCCGTCGCCCGCCCGATCCCGCTCGCCGCTCCTGTGACAACAGCGACCTTGTCGTCGACGCGGAACTGCTCGACGCTCACCGGCTTATGCCCGCTGCGGCTCTTCGCCGTGGATCGCCTTGGTGACGTTGCGGGTCGCTTGGGCCAGGCGTTCGCCGTGCTCGATGACGTCCTCGCCGCGGATCACGCCGCGGAACCCGACGAGGAACAGGCCGAGCTCGACGTTGCCGCCCGGCCCGAAGACGGGCGCGCCCATCGTGTTGACGCGGTACTCGGAACGCGGCTCGACCTCGATGAGGAAGTAGTCCTCGCGGCTGAGCTCGTCGAGAAGGCGTTCGAGCATCCCGCGTACAGGCTGGGACCGGCCTTCGTCGCCGAGCGAGGCCAGGGCCTGACCGACCTGGAGGCGGGCGTCGGCGTCGAGGCTCACCGCGTAGCCACGCCGGCGCACGGCGGTGAGGGCCGCCTGGTAGCGGTCGAGCTGCTCCTCGCTCGCCCACGAGTGCTGGCGTTGCAGCCAGCCGTCGATGTCGTCGGGCTCGGCCCACGCCATGAACACGCTGCCGAGCGGCGGGACCAGCGGCAGGCGCTGACCGAGGGCGACCGAAGCTCCGAACGGAAGCGCGGCGCCGCTGCGGCTGAGGATGACGATCTCGTCGCCGACGACCGTGCTGGCGATGCACTCGAGCGACGTCTCCTCGGCGAGGGCGCGCATCTCCTCGCGTGCGAAGTCGACGGCCTGGAACTGTCCCTGAGCTGCGCCGCCGATCGCGACCAGTGCGGGCCCCAGCATGTAGGTCATCCGCGTGGGGTGGCGGAGCAGGTACCCGGCCTCGGTGAGCGTCATCAGCAGGGCGTGGCAGGTGGCCTTGTTGAGGTCGAGGCGGCGGGCCAGCTCCGAGAGCGAGAACGATTCGTCGGGGTGGGCGGCGAGGAAGTTGAGGACGGCGACCACGCGCTCGGCGCCGGGTGCGGGGCGGGGGGTCATCGGGTTTCCTCCAAAGCCTTCGCCACCGCGCCGCCGATGACGCCGGCCAGGATGCGGTGGCCCTCGTCGTCGGGGTGGATGCCGTCGGCCAGGTTGTCGGCGGTGATCAGATCGGCGCCGGGAATGAGCGTGACGTCCCGCCGCGACGCCTCCTCTTCCATCGCCGCTCGCAGATCGCGCAGCGTGGCACCCAGACGGTTGGGCGTGTCCTCGGCGTCGGGCCGCAGTACGGGGCTGACAACGACCACCGGCGTGTCGGGATGACCCTGGCGCACGACGTCGATGAAGGCGCCGACGGCGGCGCGCATCATGTCGACCGAGTGGGGCGTTCGCGTCCAGCAGTTGGTGCCGTGGGTGATGGAGATGACGTCGGCGTCCAACGCCGCGACCTGCTCGGCCGAAGCCAGCTCGCCCCGCGCTGCGCCCGCGTAGCCCATGTTCACCACGTCGATGCCGAACTGACGTCCGGCGACCGCGGGCCAGGCGTAGGCCGGTCCCGAGGCGACCCAGCCCTCGGCGACGGAATCGCCGTAGGCGATCCACCGAGGCTGCTCCTCGGGCGCGGGCCAGATGCGGCCGCCGACGCCGCTCAGCGCCTTGATCGTCGGCTTCATCCCCTCGGGGAGGTAGACGATCGCCCGCTCGTCGCGCGGCCAACCACCCAGCGCCAGCCGCACGCGGCCGTCGCCCACGTCGGCTTTCTCCTCGTCGACCAGCTTCCCGCCGCGCCAC
>JAFASB010000528.1 GCA_019244985.1 Acidimicrobiia bacterium
GAGCGCCGTCTGCGTGTCGATGCCGACGACCGGAAGGCCCTTGGGCGCCAGCTCGATCGTGCGCCGGGCCTGATCCTCATCCCACTCCTCGTGGTGGGGAATGAGCGCGACCTGCTCGATGAGACCGAGCCCGAGGGTGAAGGCGCCGCCTCGTGGGTCGACCATGGGGTCGCACAGCACCATGGCACCTGCGCTCGCCCCGGCCAGCACGGCGCCGCCCTCCCATGCCTCGAGGAGCGCGTTCCAGACCGGCGAATCCTTGAGCACCGAGCGGAGGTGCATCGGGGATCCGCCCGAGAGGTAGATGAACCGGGCGGCGCGGACCGACGCCGCGTTGCCCTCGTTCTCGGCGTCGGCCCGACGCAGAACGTCGAGGCCGCGCACCGTGCCGCCGAACGACTCGAACCACTGACGGGCGTGGTCGACGGCGCGGTCCGGATGCTCATAGGCGGCGGCCGTCGGCAGCACGAGCACCTCGGTGCCGCCGCTCGCCTCGAGGAGGCCGCGGTCGAACGTGCACTTCTCCTGCCACTCGTTGCCGCCGACCAGCGCAAGTTCCCCGGGCATTAGAGCGGCGACCCTACCCCTCGGTAACCTCGGCGCCCATGACTGTGAAGCGGGTGGGCATCGTCGGGTCGGGGATCATGGGTTCGGGCATGGCCGAGGTGGCGGCCAAGGCCGGCATCGAGGTGGTGCTGCGCTCTCGGAAGCAGGAGACCGCCGACAGGACGATCGCCGGCCTCGAGAAGTCGCTGAACAAGCAGGTCGAGAAGGGCCGCCTCTCGGAGGAGGATCGGGACGGCGCGTTGCAGCGGGTCACCGGGACATCCGATCTGGGCGACCTGGCAGCGTGCGACCTGGTCATCGAGTCGGTCGTCGAGGATCTGGCGACCAAGAAGGAGCTGTTCAACGAGCTCGACCGCATCTGCGGCGAAAGCACGATCCTGGCGACGAACACGTCGACGCTGCCTGTCATCGAGATGGCGATGGAGACGGGGCGGCCGAACAAGATCTGCGGCATCCACTTCTTCAACCCGGCGCCCATGATGTCCCTCGTCGAGATCGTGCGGCCCCTCACGGCCGACGACGAGACCATCGCCGAGGCCCGCAGCTTCGCCGAGGCGTGCGGGAAGTCGCCCGTCGAGGTCAAGGACCAGGCCGGCTTCATCGTGAACGCCCTGCTGTTCCCGTACCTGAACAACGCCGTCCGCCTCCTGGAGAACGGCGTCGCCACGCGCGACGACATCGACGAGGCGATGAAGGGCGGCTGCAACTTCCCCATGGGGCCGCTGGCCCTGCTCGACCTCGTCGGCCTCGACACCTCGCTGGCGATCATCGAGGCCCTTTACGCCGAGTTCCGCGATCCCAACTACGCCCCGGTGCCGCTGCTCAAGCGGATGGTGGCCGCCGAGCAGCTGGGTAGGAAGTCCGGCAAGGGCTTTTACGACTACAAGAAGTAGGAGCTAGGAGCGGTCATGACCGACAAGCCCTGGGTGATGCGCACGTACTCGGGGCATTCCTCGGCGCGCGCGTCCAACGAGCTCTACCGGACGAACCTGGCCAAGGGCCAGACCGGGCTGTCGATCGCGTTCGATCTCCCGACCCAGACCGGGTACGACCCCGACTCCCCTGAGGCCAAGGGCGAGGTCGGCAAGGTCGGCGTTCCCGTCGCCCACCTCGGCCACATGCGCCAGCTGATGGACGCCATCCCCGTCGGCGAGATGAACACGTCGATGACGATCAACGCCACCGCCGCGTGGCTGCTCGGCCTCTACGTCGCCCACGCCGAGGAACAGGGCGTCGACACCCGCGTGCTGGCGGGCACGACGCAGAACGACATCGTGAAGGAGTACCTGTCTCGGGGCACGTACATCTTCCCGCCCGAGCCCAGCCGGCGGCTGATCGTGGACATGATCGCCTGGGCGGTTCGCAACGCCCCGAAGTGGAACCCGATCAACGTGTGCAGCTATCACCTGCAGGAGGCAGGCGCCACGCCTGTGCAGGAGCTGGCCTACGCGCTGGCCACGGCGGTCGGCGTGCTCGACGCGGTGCGCGAATCCGGCCAGCTCGAGTCCGACGAGTTCGCCCAGGTGGTCGGCCGCATCTCGTTCTTCTGCAACGCCGGGATCCGCTTCGTCGAGGAGACCTGCAAGATGCGGGCCTTCACCAAGATGTGGGACCGCATCTGCACCGAGCGCTACGGCGTCATCGATCCCAAGCTTCGCCGCTTCCGCTACGGCGTGCAGGTGAACTCGCTGGGCCTCACCGAGGCGCAGCCCGAGAACAACATCCAGCGCATCGTCCTCGAGACGCTCGGCGTCACGCTGTCGAGAGACGCCCGGGCCCGGGCCATCCAGCTGCCGGCGTGGAACGAGGCGCTCGGCCTGCCGAGGCCCTGGGACCAGCAGTGGTCGCTGCGCATCCAGCAGGTGCTCGCCTTCGAGACCGATCTCCTGGACTACGAGGACATCTTCGAGGGCTCCAAGGTCGTCGAGGCCCGGACCTCCGAGCTGATCGAGGCCGCCCAGGCCGAGCTCGACGACGTGCTCGCTCTCGGCGGTGCCTTCGAAGCCATCGACGAGATCAAGGGCCGGCTGGTCCGGTCCGAGACCGAGCGCACCCGGCGCATCGAGGACGGCGACCTCAAGGTCATCGGCGTGAACGTGTATCCCGAGACCGCCGAGTCGCCGCTGTGGGGCGAGGAGATCATCCTGCGCGTCGACCCCGCGGTCGAGGCCGAGATGAAGGACGACGTGCAGGCCTGGCGGGCCGGGCGCGACAACGACGCCGTCGCCCGGGCCCTCGACCATCTGCAGACGGCGGCCTCGTCCGACGAGAACGTCATGGCCGCCACCATCGAGCTCGCGCACGCGGGCGGCACCACCGGCGAGTGGGCGGGGGCCCTGCGCGAGGTGTTCGGCGAGTTCCGCGCGCCCACCGGGGTTGCCGCGGCCGTCGGCCGGCGAAAGAACGGCCTCGGCAAGCTCGCCGAGCATCTGCAGCAGCTCCCCGGCGGACCACCCCGGTTGCTCGTCGCCAAGCCCGGGCTCGACGGCCACTCCAACGGCGCCGAGCAGGTGGCCGTCGCCGCCCGCGACGCGGGCATGGAGGTCGTCTACCAGGGCATCCGCCTCACGCCGGAGCAGATAGCGGCGGCGGCGCGTGACGAGGACGTCGACGTGATCGGGATCTCCATCCTTTCGGGAAGCCACCTCGAGCTCGTTCCCGAGATCATCCGACTTCTCGGCGAGCACGGCGTCGACGCACCCGTCGTCGTCGGAGGCATCATCCCCGCCGAGGACCAGGCCAAGCTCGAGAGCCTGGGTGTCGCCGCGGTCTACACGCCCAAGGACTTCCAGATCACGCGCATGATGGAGGAGATCGCAGGGCTGGCCGAGGCCCACCGCGTCCGCCAGCACTGATTTCGGCTTGATTCGGCCCCCGTCTTGGCCGATGGTCTGAGGATATGGACCGGCGAGCCTTGCTTGGCCTGCTGTCCGGCGCGGCTGGGGTGGCTCTGGGAGCCGCTGCCGTCACAGTCGGGTCGGCGCTCTTGGGCGCTCTCGCCGCCGCGTGCGCGGTGGCGGCCGCCGCCATGTGCCTGGTCGTCGCCAACCGCTTGCGGGACAAGGACAAGGACGCCGAGCAGCTTCAGCGCCAGATCCACCAGCTCGAGGACGCCCTGATGGCCGAGCGGGAGGCCTTCGAGTCGGCCAACGTCCTGAGCGAGCAGGCCGAAGCAGTCGCGGCCGGCGCCGTCCGGGACGCCGAGACCGGCCTCCTCGGAGAGCACTACTTCGAGACCGCGCTCGAGCACCGCATCGCGACCGCCCGCCGTCAGCTCCAGCCGGTGGCCCTGCTGCTCGTCACCCTCGACGTCGAGGGGACCACCGAGGAGGGGCGCCACGACGTGATCGTCGGCTTCTCCGACATCCTGCGGGACACGCTGCGGGAGTCCGACACCGTCTGTCGCCTGGCCGCCACCAGCTTCGGCGTCATCCTCGAGGACACATCCGAGGCGGGCGGCGTCTGGGCCGCCGAGCGCCTGCGTACCGCCCTCGTCCGCCAGCGGGACGCCCTCGTCCGCCTGGCGGCCGGCGTCGCCGCCTACCCCACCCACGCCCTCGAAGCCGACGAGGTCCTCGGCCGGGCCCGCGGCGCCCTCGCCTCGGCCAGGGCCTCCGGCTCCAGCAGGGTCGAAGTCGCCTCGGCCGACTGACACCTCCGTTCTCGGGGTGGATAGCCGGACATAGGCCGGTTATCCAGCGCAAGAACGGCTTATTGGCGGGGCCAGATCGGGAAGCAGCGGTCGGGTAGCTCGCCGAAGGCGTAGACGGGGTAGAGGCCGCCGAACATTGCCCGGGTGCGTTCGGTCCACTCGAGGGCGTCGGGCGTCGAGATGCGCCGGTGGACCTGCAGAACGCCACCTTCGAAGACGCGGTACTCGGCCCAGGCGCCCGGAAAGTCCTTGACGCACGCCACCTCGACCCACGGCGCGTCGCCGCTCGCCGGGAAGCGCCGCACGCGGTTGCGGTGGGTGTGACCCGCGAAGTAGCCGATCAGCAGCGGACGGCGTGCGAAGACGTCGACGAGCTTCTCGGAGTCGTCGGGGTTGATGCCGAAGTACGTCTCCTCGCGCGTCTTCGAGAGCGGGCTCCAGACGTGGTGGTGGCCGAACACGAGCACCGGCCGGTCGCTGCGCGCGCCGAGCTCGTCGAGCCACTCCAGCTGCTCGGTCGATACTTGTCCGGTGTGGTGTTCGGGGATGACCGTGTCGAGGACTGCCAGTCGGACACCTGGCAGCTCGACCTCGATCGGGGCGTCCGCCGCG
>JAFASB010000075.1 GCA_019244985.1 Acidimicrobiia bacterium
CGCGCCTTGGTGTGCGACGACTACTCCATGGTCCGCGAGACGATCCGGCCCCTCCTCGTGGAGACCGGATTCGAGATCGTCCGGGAGGCCAGCCTGGCCACCGAGGCGATCTCACTGGCGGAGATGACCCAACCCGACGTGATCGTCCTCGACCTGAGCCTGCCCGGGATGTCGGGGCTGCAGGCCATCCCCATCCTGAAGCTCGTGTCGCCCCGCAGCACAGTCGTCGTGTTCTCGGCGTACGACATCTGGCGCGACGCGTGCATCGACGCGGGCGCGTCGGCCTACGTGGAGAAGAGCAACCTCGAACACCTCGAGGAGGTTCTCCGCCGCGTCGCCACGAAGTCCGCCGTCGACCGCACCACCCCGTAGGGCCCGAACCCCTTTTGCGGTTTGACGATCTCGATCGTCAAACTGAGAGTCGATGGGCGCGCTGGCCGCCGATGCGACCGTCGAGGAGCGCCTTGGCCCGTCCTCGCTGCTGTGGCGTTACGCGGGCGACACGCGCATCGCCTTCCTGGGCGGCACCATCGGGCTCCTGCAACTCATGCACCCGGCGATCGCCGCCGGTGTGCTCGAGCACTCGAACTTCTTCGAGGACCCCGCCGACCGCGTGTTCCGGTCCCTCCCGCGAATCCTGGGCGCGGTCTACGACGGCGACGCAGCCGCTGAAACCGGGCTACAGGTTCGCGACTTCCACCGCTCGATCCGCGGTGTGGACCCCGTCGGTCGCCGCTACCACGCGCTGGACCCGGCGACCTTCTGGTGGGCGCATGCCACCTTCCAGTTCATGGCCGAACAGGTCGTCGACCGCTTCGATCGCCACCGGCTCACCGACGCCGAGCGCGAGCAGCTCTACCAGGAAGGCGTGGCGTGGTACCGCCGCTATGGCGTCAGCGAACGACCCGTGCCTGCCGATCGGATGGCCTTCCAGGCCGAATGGGATCGGATCTGCACGGAGGTGCTGGAGATGAACGACGCCGTGCGGTTCGTCCTGGACACCCTTCACGCTCCGCTGCCTCCGATGCGCGACCGCGCCGCCATGCCCTCGCTGCTGCGACCGGTCGCAGACCATCCTGTGGTCCGTCGACTTCTCGCTCGGCCATCTCGCATCGCCGCCATCGGCGGCCTTCCGGCCTCAGTACGCGAGCGCTTCGACATCCGCTGGACGGCTGCCGACCAGGTCCAGCTCGACGTGATCGAACGAACGGTGGCACTCACCTGGCGGCGCCTTCCGCCGACGGTTCGTTGGCAGCCACGCGCGTACGAGGGCTGGCAGCGCGAGCTGGGCGTCGCGCCCTGACAACGGCTATCCGCTGACCAGGAGCTGCGCGAATTCGTGCTCGGGCAGGGGCGACGAGAAGAGGTTGCCCTGGGCCCGCTCGCACCCGAGGGCACGTAGCTCCTCCAGCTGCTCCGGCCGCTCGACGCCCTCGGCGACGACGGTGAGATCGAGGGTCTGCGCCAGGGCGACCACGGCGCGCACGATCGCCGCGTCCTCGGGATTGCGGCCGAGGCCGGCGACGAAGGAGTGGTCGATCTTGAGCATGTCGACCGGGAACCGGCGGAGGTGGGCGAGCGACGAGTACCCGGTACCGAAGTCGTCGATGGCGATCTCGACGCCGAGGGCCTTCAGCGCCTTCAGGGCGCCGACAGCGAGGTCGATGTCGTCCATCAACACGCTCTCGGTGACTTCCATACAGAGGGCGTTCGGCGGCAGACCGGACGCGTCGAGCGCCCGCTCGACGACGTCCACGAGGTCGCTGCGGGCCAGCTGGCGGCCAGAGAGGTTGATCGACACGCGGTCGGGGGCACGGTCCCCGGAGACCTCACGCCAGTGCGCCAGATGGGCGCACGCCTCGCGGAGCACCCACTCGCCGATCGGGACGATCAGGCCGGTCTCCTCGGCGACGGCGATGAACTCCGACGGTGGCGTGAGATCGCGGCCGCCGGCGGCCGGGGTCCCGGGTCGCCACCGCAGCAGCGCCTCAGCGCCGATCAGCCGGCCGTCGCGCAGCGCCACCTCGGGTTGGTACGACAGCGAGAGGCGTCCGTCCTCGAGCGCTGACCGCAGTGTCGCCTCCGTCTCGAGCCTGGCGACAGCACGCGCGCGCATGGCCGAGTCGAACAGCTCGTAGCGCGCCCGGCCGCGCTCCTTGGCTCGGTACATGGCTGCGTCGGCGTCCCGCAACAGCGCCTCGGGACGTTGATCGGGACGGGTCGCGAAGGCAACGCCGATGCTGACCGTCACAACGAGCTCACGGCCCGCCAGTGGCACCGGCTGGGAGGCCACGGCAGCGCCCAGCCGCTCAGCGATCTGCAGCGCCTCCCCCTCGTCGACCAGGTCGTCGCAGAGGACGGCGAACTCGTCGCCACCCAGCCGGGCCGCGGTGTCGCCGTCGCGCAGCGAGCCTTGGAGGCGGGCGGCCACGGCGACGAGCACCTCGTCACCGGCGGAATGGCCGAGGCTGTCGTTGACCACCTTGAAGTAGTCGAGGTCGAGGAAGAAGACGGCGGCCAGACCTGGGCGGCGCTCGAGGCGGCTCAGCGCCAGCCCCAGGCGGTCCAGGAACAGGGCCCGGTTCGGCAGACCGGTGAGGGCGTCGTGTAGCGCCTGATGCACGAGCTGCTCTTCGGCGTCCTTGCGCTCGGTGACATCACGGGCCACGACCACGTACCCGCGCACCGAGGGGTCTTCGCGCAGATCGGTGATGCTGTATTCCAACCAACGCCAGTTACCGTCCTTGTGCAGGGTGCGGGCCGTCGTGACCGGCATGTTCGGGCCGGGCGGCTTGGCGTGGACGAAGGCCGACCGCAGACGCCGGAGATCGTCCGGGTGGATGCGCTCGCCGTTGAGACCGCGGTCCTGCTCCGAGGGCTCCCAGCCGAGGAGGCGCTGGAGCGAGGGGCTGGCGTACTGCATCCGCCCGGCGCGGTCGACGACGATGATCAGGTCGCTGACGTTCTGCACAAGAGAGCGGAAGCGGCGTTCGCTGGCCTCGAGCTCCTGCAGGGCCGCGCGCAGGCGCGCCTCCGTGCCCGCCGTCGGCGGCCCGTGGCTCGCGCTGGGCTCGTCTGCCATCCGTTCTCCGCCTGCTCCCCGATGTGCTGCGCTTCCGACCGGCGGGGCCCCAGCTGCCCCGGTTGGTCAACAGCTATTTCGACGTGCAGTACCGCTTGCCCTTGTCGCGCGCGCCGGATCCCCGAGCTTGCACGGGCGAGGCTGTACCTTCATCTGTACGAGCGCTAGTCCACACACGAACGGGCACCGCGTGCAACGTCAGGTGCGCATGGTCGACGGTGAGGCCGTCATCGACGGCCGTCACTGGCGCTACTCGGTGTCCGACAATCTGGACGCCTCGACGTGGGCCCTCAACGTGCACGGCTTCATGGCCGGCGGCGGGATCTATTGGCGGGAGAGCGCGCGCTTGGCCGGCAAGCTCGGCCTGCGCGTGATCAACCCGAACCTTCCCGGCTTCAGCGGGAGCGACGCGCTGCCGTGGGACGACCTGCGGATGTCGAGCTTCGCTCGGGGGCTCGCCGGCCTGCTCGACCACCTCGGGGCGCCCGCGGCCCTGATCCTCGGCCACTCGATGGGCGGCGCCGTCGCCATGCAGTTCGCCCACGACTACCCCGAGCGCACCCTCGGCGTGATCTACCGCGACGGCGTCAGCACGGCGTCGTGGAAGCAGCGGCGGGGCCTGTTCACCCACCTCTTCGGTCCGATCGTCCCAGACCTCGGGACCGCGCTGGACTTCCTCACCGCCTTCGCCACCGAGATCCCCGATCTCGCCTTCTCTCGGATGACGAGCTTGGTCGCCACCGCGGCGCCCGACATCCGCATCAACATGCGCGACTTCGCCAACACGCTGCCCGTCGGGGCCATGTTGATCGCGTGCGACTTCACCTCGATCGCCGCCGAAGTCGGCGCCGCGGGCGACATCCCGATCCTGCCCATGCACGGGCGCTTCGACCGCCTGATCCCGCCCGCCACCGGCCGCGAGTTCGGCGAGCTCGTCGGACGGGACGTCTGGTGGATCGTCGGCGGCCACTCGTGGATGATCCCCCGGCCTGCGTCACAGCTGAACGTCCTGCGCGACACCGAGCGCGGCGAGGCGTTCATGGAAGAGGTGCGCGACCGGGCGCGCACGCTGAAGCGCCCCGCCGCTTAACCGAGTCGACCGGTACTTTGGCCTTCGTGGCCGACTCGTCGTTCCTGCTGGCGTGCCGCAACCGGCCGGTGCAACGGGTGCCGGTGTGGTTCATGCGCCAGGCGGGGCGCGCCCTGCCCGAGTACCGCGCCGTGCGTGAGAAGCACGGGATGTTCGACATCATCCGCACGCCCGAGCTGGCCGCCGAGGTCACCATGCAGCCGGTGCGCCGCCTCGGAGTCGACGCGGCGATTCTGTTCTCCGACATCGTCGTGCCGCTGAAGGCCGTCGGCGTCGACGTGGAGCTCAAGGCCGGCATCGGGCCGGTCATCGCTCAGCCCTTCCGGACGGCGGCCGACCTCGACCGACTCCGTCCCCTCGAGCCCGACGACGTGTCCTACGTGGCGGAAACCGTAAAGGTGCTCGGCGCCGAGCTGCCCGTGCCGCTGATCGGTTTCGCGGGGGCGCCCTTCACCCTCGCCAGCTACCTCATCGAGGGCGGCCCGTCGCGCACCTACGCACACACCAAGGCACTCATGTACGGCGACCCCGACACGTGGACCGAACTGCTGTCGACGCTCGCCGACATCACCAGCGCCTTCCTGCGCGTGCAGATCGAGGCGGGCGCAGCCGCCGTGCAGCTGTTCGACAGCTGGGCGGGCGCGCTCAGTCCCGACGACTACCGGCGCAGCGTGCTCCCGGCGAGCTCGGAGGTCTTCGACGGCGTCGCCGACCTCGACGTGCCCACCATTCACTTCGGCGTGAACACCGGCGAGTTGCTCCCGCTGATGGCCGACGCCGGAGCGGACGTGGTGGGCGTCGACTGGCGAGTGCCGCTCGACGTGGCGCGCGAGCGGCTCGGGGACGACGTGGCCGTGCAGGGCAATCTCGACCCCGCCGTATGTCTGTCGCCGTGGCAGGCCATCGAGACCAAGGTCCGCGACATCCTGCAGCGCAACGCCAAGCGGCCCGGCCACATCTTCAACCTCGGCCATGGCGTGCTTCCCGAAACCGATCCCGATGTGCTGAGACGCATCGTCGACCTGGTGCACGCCCTTGGCTGACCGGCCGATCGGCGTCCTTCTCATGGCCTACGGCACACCGGCCAGCCCCGAGGACGTCGAGGCGTACTACACCCACGTCCGTCGCGGCCGGCCACCGACCGCCGAGCAGCTGGCGGACCTGCAGCGCCGCTACAACGCCATTGGCGGCACGTCGCCACTGCTCGAGCGCACCGAGGCCCAGCGCCGCGGCGTCCAGGGCGCCCTCGACGCACGCGGTTCGTTCTCCGTCGCGCTCGGCATGAAGCACGCTCCGCCGTTCATCGAACAGGCGGTGACCGGTCTCGTCGACCGCGGCGCGACACGCGTCGTCGGCGTCGTCCTGGCGCCGCACTACTCGCGCCTCAGCATCGGCGAGTACGAGGAGCGGGCCCGGGCCGCGGCCGGCGACATCGAGTTCGCCATGGTCCCGTCGTGGTACGACAGCCCGCCCTACCTCGACGCGCTCGCCGAACGCGTGCAGAAGGCGCTGGCCACGTTGCCCGAACGCACCGAAGTCGTCTTCACGGCCCACAGCCTCCCGGCGCGGATCGTCGACGAGGGCGATCCGTACCCGGAGCAGCTGCGCTGGACCGCCGAGACCGTCGCCGGCCGCGCCGGTGTCGACCGCTGGCGGATCGGATGGCAGAGCGCCGGACGTACCCCGGAACCGTGGATCGGGCCCGACATCCTCGCGATCCTCGACGAGATCGCGGCTCGCGGCTCCGATCAGGGCGTGCTCGTCTGCCCCGCCGGGTTCACGTCGGACCACCTGGAGATTCTCTACGACCTCGACGTCGACGCGACGGCCCGGGCCGAGAAGCTCGGGCTGGCGTTCGCCCGCACCGACTCGCTGAACGACGATCCCCGGCTTTGCGAGGCCGTCGCCGACGCCGTCGCGGGGCTTGTCTGAAGATGCGGGTCGTCGTCGTCGGTGCCGGCATCGCCGGGCTAGCCACCGCCTGGTATCTGCAGCAGGCAGGAGTCGACGCCGTCGTACTCGAAGCCTCGAACCGCGCCGGCGGCAAGGTGCGTACGCGCGAGCTCGACGGCGTGGCGCTCGACGTCGGCCCCGACACCTTCCTCGGTCGAACGCCGTGGGCAGTCGACCTCTGTCGCGAGCTCGGCCTCGACGACGACCTCGTTGCGCCCGCCACCACCCAGGCGTGGTTGTGGAGCAGAGGCCAGCTGCGCCCGCTGCCCGACGGCCTGGCGCTGGGCGTCCCGCTGAACCCACTCGCCCTCGCACGCTCAGGCGTCGTCAGCCCGGAGGGTGTGGCGCGTGCGGCCCTCGACGTGGTGCTGCCTCAGATCAAGCCCCGCGCCGATCCTTCGGTTTCCGACGTCATCGGCGATCGCCTCGGTCGTGAGGTCCTCGACCGCCTCGTCGATCCGTTGATCGGGGGCATCAACGCGGGCCGGTCCGACCGCCTCAGCCTGGCGGCTGTTGCACCCGACCTCTTCGCCGCCTTCCGACGGCACCGCAGCCTGATCCTCGGCCTCCGGGGGGAACGCAGGAAGGCACCGCCTTCGGACGTGCCGCTGTTCCTCGGCCTGCGCGGCGGGATGGAACGGCTGACGTCGACGCTCGCGGCGAAGGTCGACGTGTCGCTGTCGACCGGCGTCGACGGCGTGGAACGCACCGACGCCGGGCGGTTGGTCGTCAATGTGCACGACGGTGCGCCCATCGAGACGGACGCTGTCGTCCTCGCCGTACCCGCGTCGGCGGCGGCCGCGATGGTGCGCGGTGCCAGCGCCAAGGCCGCGGCCGAGCTCGCGCAGACGCGGTTCGCGTCGGTCGCCGTCGCCACGCTCGCCTACCGGCCCGACGACATGGTCCATCCGCTGAACGGCAGCGGGTTCCTCGTACCGCGCGTCGACGGACGCCTGCTGACCGCGTGCACCTGGTTCAGCTCCAAATGGCCGGACGTCCGTCCCGGGGGCCTCACCCTGCTTCGGTGCTCGGCGGGCCGCGACGGCGACGAGCGCATCGCCGACCTCGACGACGGCGACCTCATCGCCCGCCTGCATGCGGAGGCAGCCGACGCACTGGGCCTGCAGGCAGCACCCGTCGAGGCGATCGTGGCCCGTTGGCCCAACGCCTTTCCGCAGTACGACGTCGGCCACCTCGGCCGCGTCGATGCCGCCGAACGGGCCTTGGCGCGAGAACTCCCCGGCACGACGCTCGTAGGAGCGTCCTACCGGGGAGTTGGCATCGCGTCGTGCGTGCGTCAGGCCAAGGAGATGGCCCGCCGCATCACGGGGACCCTCCGTACCTAGGCGACGACCTCTCGACGCCGGGAGTAGCCGGCGCGGTGCGAGCCGCCGAAGAACACCGGGGACACCGACGCTGCGATCAGGCTCAGCGCACCGGCGATGATGAACGCCCAACCGGTGGCGTCCTCGGCCCGCAGATCGGTCTTGTCGACCAGCACGGCGATACCGAAGGCCACGGCCAGGATGCCGAGGAACGTCATCATCCCTCGCGCCCCGCCGGGGATGACGCCGGCGCCGATCATCAAGAGACCGAACACGACCTCACCGATGGCGAGCCATGCCGTGTGCTGCCACAGCGGCCCGTTCGAGCCGACCACGTCCATCGCGTTCGAGTGGATCCCGGTCTTGGTCAGGGCGATGACACCGATGACCGTCGAAATGATCCCAATCGCCAGTGCGATCAGCTGGGCCGGGCTCCACGGCGGACGCTCGACAGTCGTGCGTCGTGCCGCAACCTCGTCTTCGGCGACAGCGGCATCCGCCCTGTCCTCCACGATCCTTCTCCTTCTAGCCATGTTCGAGACCTCCTACGTCCTGTGTTCAGCGTTTCCCTTGAAAGAAGCGGCCAAAACATGGGTAGAAAAGCGACATGCCTGGCTCCCGCGCGATCCCGATCGGCGGCGAACGGTTCTCCGGCACTGAGACGAAGGCCGTCACGTCGCCCTACGACGGCAAGGAGATCGCTCGCGTCCCTGTTTGCGATGAGGACGACGTCGACCGTGCCGTCGACGCGGCCAAGCGGGCGCTCGCCGAAAATCCTCTGGCGCCGTGGAAGCGGGCCGAGATCCTCGACGCCGCGGCGCGGCTCCTGAACGAACGCACGGAGCAATTCGCGCGAACCCTCGCAGCCGAGAGCGCCAAGCCCATCAAGACGGCGCGCGTCGAGGCCGAACGCGCCGTGAGCACCTTCACCTTCGCCGCCGTCGAGGCGCGCAAGCTCGCCGGCGAGATGGTTCCCATCGACGCCAGCGACGTCGGCGACGGCAAGCTGGCGTTCACGCTGCCGCTCCCCATCGGCGTCGTCGGCGCCATCTCCCCGTTCAACTTCCCGTTGAACCTGGTGGCCCACAAGCTGGCGCCGGCCATCGCCGCCGGCTGCCCGGTGGTGCTCAAGCCGGCGACGCAGACGCCCCTGTCGGCGATCGATCTCGCCGACATGCTGCTCGACGAATGCGGGCTTCCCGAGGGGTACCTCAGCGTCGTCACCGGCGGTGGGGGCACGGTCGGCAACGCCATCGTCGAGCATCCCGACATCGCCCTGATCACCTTCACCGGTTCGGGCAAGGTGGGCTGGGAGCTCAAGGCCAAGGCAGGCCGCAAGAAGGTCGGTCTCGAGCTGGGCAACAACGCGCCGATGATCCTCGAGCCCGACGGTGACTGGGACCGGGCCGCCCGCAAGATCGCTGTCGCCGGCTTCAGTCACGCCGGCCAGTCGTGCATCTCCGTCCAGCGCATCTACGTCCACGAAGCGATCGCCGAGCGCTTCACCGAGACCCTCGCCAAGCTGGTCGGCGATCTGGTCGTCGGTGACCCGATGGACGAGAACACCGACGTCTCCGCCCTCATCACTCCCGACGACTGCACGCGCGTGAAGGAGTGGATCGACGAAGCCGTGCAGGCGGGCGCCGAGGTGGTCGTGGGCGGCGAGGTGGCTGACGGTCTGTTGCAGCCCACCGTCCTCCGCAATGTCACCAGCGACATGCGCGTCATTCGCGAGGAGGTGTTCGGCCCGGTCGTCGGGATCCAGACGTACCGCGAAATCGACGACGCCCTCGCCCTGGCCAATGACACCGACTACGGCCTCCAGGCCGGGATCTTCACCAACAACCTCGACCATGCCCTGGCCGCCGCCCGCACCCTCGAGTTCGGCGGCGTGACCGTCAACGAGGTCCCCACCTGGCGAGCCGACCAGATGCCCTACGGCGGCGTGAAGGCGAGCGGGAACACGCGAGAGGGCCCGCCGTACTCGGTGCGGGAGATGACCGACTTTCGATTGGTGATCGTCCAGCCCAGCTGAGGTCGGGAACTCCACACGGCGCCGGCGTGTTGAAATAGCCACAGCGCAACGAAGGAGCAATCAGTGGCACACGAGCCTGAGACCGCCATCCTCGCCGGGGGCTGCTTCTGGGGAATGCAGGACCTCATCCGCAAGCGCCCTGGGGTCATCTCGACCCGGGTCGGGTACACGGGCGGCGAGGTCGCCAACGCGACCTATCGCAACCACCGCGGCCACGCCGAGGCCATCGAGATCGTATTCGACCCCGAGCAGGTGTCGTACCGGGATCTGCTCGAGTTCTTCTTCCAGATCCACGACCCGACGACAAAGAACCGCCAGGGCAACGACATCGGCGACAGCTACCGCTCGGCGATCTTCTACACGACCGACGAGCAGAAGCGGGTGGCCGAGGACACCATCGCTGACGTCGACGCCTCGGGGTTGTGGCCGGGCAAGGTCGTCACCGAGGTCACGCAGGCGGGTCCCTTCTGGGAGGCTGAGCCTGAGCACCAGGACTACCTCGAGCGCTATCCCAACGGCTACACGTGCCACTTCCCGCGGCCGGACTGGAAGCTGCCGCGCCGCGCGAGTGCCTGAACCCTTTCCGGAGAATCTCAAGCCGATGGCGGCGACCCTCCTGCCGAAGGGTCTGCCGTCACCGGACGACGCGTACGCCTACGAGTTCAAGTGGGACGGTGTGCGCGCCCTGACCTACGTCCGCAAAGGCGAGGTCTGCGCCCAGAGCCGCAACCTTCTCGACGTCACCAGCCAGTATCCCGAGCTCCTGAGCGTGGGCGAGAAGCTGTCGGGACGCACGGCAGTGATCGACGGCGAGATCGTGGCCCTGGACAACAAGGGGCGACCGAGCTTCCAGTTGCTCCAGGGACGGATGCACGTCGGCTCGGCCGCGGAAGTACGGCGGCGCATGGCCGACACACCGGTGGCCTATCTGGTGTTCGACGTCCTCTATCTCGACGGCAAGTCGACGATGCGGCTCCCGTACACCGAGCGGCGGGCGCTGCTGGAAGCGCTTCCCATCGCCGGGCCCTGCTGCCAGATCCCCCCCACCACCTTCGGCAACGGCGCACGCGTCGTCGAGGCGAGCAAGAAGACCGGGCTCGAAGGTGTGATGGCCAAGCGCATCGACAGCATCTACGAGGTCGGGAAACGCTCGCGCGCGTGGCTCAAGGTAAAGAACCACCGCGGCCAGGAGTTCGTCATCGGCGGCTGGTCGACGGGCGAGGGGCGGCGGGCGGGCACGATCGGCGCCCTCCTGCTCGGCTACTACGACGACGGCAAGCTCGTCTACGCGGGCCATGTCGGCACGGGCTTCACCGACAAGATGCTGGCAGAGCTGCAAGAGGAGATGGCGCCACTGCGGCGGGCAGACAGCCCATTCGCCACACCGGTGGCGCGCGTCAAGAACGCCACGTTCGTCGAACCCAAGCTGGTCGGCGAGGTCCAGTTCGCCGAGTGGACGAGGGAGGGCACGCTGCGTCAGCCGTCCTTCAAGGGGCTACGCGAGGACAAGGACCCCCGCAAGGTCGTCAGGGAAGAACCGCCGCAGCAGTAGAAGAAGGCAGGGCACGCGAGAATGGACCATGCCTAGGTCCATCTGGGGAGGCGCCATCAGCTTCGGGCTGGTGAACGTTCCCGTGAAGCTGGTGAGCGCCGTGTCCCCCAAGGACGTGCGCTTCCACCAGCTCGACGCCAAGTCCAACGCCCGTGTGAAGCAGAAGCGGGTCTCCGCCGAGACCGGCGAGGAAGTCGCCTTCGAGAACATCGTCAAGGGCTACGAGATCGCGCCCGACCAGTACGTGACGATCACGCCCGAGGAACTCGAGTCCCTCGACCCCAAAGCCACCAAGTCCATCGACATCGAGGACTTCGTCGACCTCGACCAGATCGACCCCGTGTACTTCGAGCGGTCGTACTACCTGGTGCCCGACGCCGGCGGCGCCAAGGCCTACGCCCTGCTCGTCCAGGCCATGAAGGAATCGGGGATGATCGCCATCGCCCGCATGGTGCTGCGCACCAAGCAGTACCTGGTCGCGCTGCGCGCCGTCGGCGACGTGCTCGTCATCGAGACCCTCTACTTCAACGACGAGGTCGTCGATCCCGACGAGCTCGACGGCGTGCCCCACGACGTCGACGTCAGCGACCGCGAGCTGAAGATCGCCCGCCAGCTGATCGAGTCCCTCGCCACCGAGTTCGATCCCGAGCGCTACCGCGACGAGTATCGCGAGCGCGTCCTCGACCTCATCGAGAAGAAGGCCGAGGGCCAGGAGATCGTCCTGCAGCCCCAGACCGAAGAGCCCGCCCAGGTCGTCGACCTCATGGCCGCCCTGGAGGCCAGCCTGGCCGCGGTGAAGGACGCCAAGGACGAAGCCAAGCCCGCGCCTAAAAAGAAGAAGTGACGGACGCCCAGGTCGAGATTCAGGGAAAGCGCCTCAAGCTCTCCAATCTCGACAAGGTCTTCTATCCGAAGACAGGCTTCACCAAGGGCCAGGTGATCGACTACTACACGCGCATCTCGGGCGCGCTGTTGCCACATCTGCAGAAGCGCCCGCTGACGCTGAAGCGCTACCCCAACGGTGTCGACGAGAAGTTCTTCTACGAGAAGCGCTGCCCCACGCACCGGCCCGAGTGGGTAGCGACCGCGCCCGTCGAGAGTGAACGGGCGGGCGGCGTCGTCGACTACTGCCTGTGCAACGACCTGCCGACGCTCGTGTGGGTCGCCAACATGGCGTCCATCGAGCTGCACCCTTCGCTGTCGCACGCACCGAAGATCGAACAGCCGACGACGCTCGCCTTCGACCTCGACCCCGGGCCGCCGGCCGCCATCCTCGAGTGCGCCCAGGTCGGCCTGTGGGTTCGGGACGTCCTCGCCGAGTTCGGCCTCGAGAGCTTCCCCAAGACCTCGGGCTCCAAGGGCATGCAGGTGTACGTCCCGCTGAACACCCCCGTCACCTACGACGACACCAAAGGCTTCTCGCACGCGCTGGCCCGCCTGCTCGAGAAGCACCATTCGAAGGAAGTCGTGTCGGTCATGACCAAGGACCTGCGCAAGGGGAAGGTCTTCATCGACTGGAGCCAGAACGACGAGCACAAGACCACGGTGAGCGTGTACTCGCTGCGGGCGCGCGAGGAACCGACCGCGTCAACTCCGGTCCAGTGGGAAGAGGTCGAAGCCGCCCTCAAGAAGAAGAAGGCCGACGCCCTCCGCTTCGAGGCGCCCGACGTCATCAAGCGCGTCGAGTCCGACGGCGACCTGTTCGCACCCGTCCAGACCCTGAAGCAGAAGCTCCCCAAGCTGCAGTGATCCCTGCGTTCTTGCGCTGGATAACCGGACATACTCCGGTTATCCACCCCGAGAATGGGTTGGGGTGGCGCGCGGTCGGCTTGCGCGGGCTCGCCGCCGGGTTGCTGCTGACCGCGAGCGTGCCGCCGTTCGGGTGGTGGATCCTCGGGCTGGCGGGGGCCGCCCTGTTGGCCGACACCTTGATGCGGGTCGATGGCTGGCGGATGCGACTCCTTGCCGGCGCCGCGACGGGGCTCACGCTCTACGGCGTCGGCTGGTTCTGGATGAGCGAGTTCAGCGCGATCGGCTACGTGCTCGCCGTCATCATCGAGATCGCGATCCTCTCGCTCGCATGCGTCACCGTCGCCAAGCACCGGCTATGGGCCGTGCCGGGCGCGCTGGTGCTCGCCGAGTACGCGCGCGACCACTTCCCGTTCGGCGGCGTGCCACTGGCCGGGCTGCCGCTCGGCCAGGTGGGCGGGCCGCTGGCGCCTGCTGCCCGCCTCGGCGGTCAGTTGCTGGTCGTGGCCCTCATCGGCGCCGTCGCCGTCGCAGTGGTCGCGGCGCGGCAGCGCCGGATGGTCTGTGCGGCAGCCGCCGTCGTCGTCGTGCTCGCGTGCGTTCTGGGGGGACACGTCGCCGGGGGCACACACAAGACAGGCGACTTGGTTGTCGCCAGCGTGCAGGGGGGCGGCCGGCGAGGCCTGCGAGCGATCTACAGCGATCCCAACCGGGTGTTTCTCGCCCAGCTCCAGGCCAGCGCCAAGGTGCGGGCGCCGGTCGACCTCGTCGTCTGGCCCGAGGACGTCATCGACGTCGACCAGGTTACGGGCTCGCCCCAGGCCGAGGACGTGGCCCGCACCGCCAGGGAGCTGAACGCCACCGTGGTGGCCGGCATCGTCGAGGACGCGGGCCCCGATCACTTCGCCAACGCCGCCCTCGCCTGGAACCCCGACGGGACGATCACCGCCCGCTACGACAAGGTCCACCGGGTCCCCTACGGCGAGTACATCCCCTTCCGGGGCCTCGTGAAGCACTTCGCCAACCTCGACGCCGTACCCAGGGATGCGATCGCCGGGCACGGTCCGGGGATCCTGAAGACGGCCGCCGGGCGCTTTGGCGTGGCCATCTCCTACGAGGTCTTCTTCTCGGACCGGGCCCGGATCGCCACTCGCCACGGCGCCGAGGTGATGCTGGTCCCGACCAACGCCAGCTCGTTCAGCACGGGCCAGGTGCCGGCCCAGGAGCTGGGTGCCGCCCGCCTGCGGGCCATGGAGACCGGGCGCTGGGTGGTCCAAACCGCGCCCACGGGCTACAGCGCGGTCGTCAACCCCAACGGCCACGTCCTCGCCCACTCCGATCTGGGCGCCCAGGACGTCATCCAGCGCACCGTGGAGCGGCGAGCCGGCCAGACCCCCGCAACCCGCCTGGGCGACGGTCTGCCCGCCCTCGTGGCCCTCCCGGCGGCCGCAGCCGCCCTGGCCCTGCCCAGGCGAGAACCCTCCGAGGTGGAACCCGTTCTCGGGCCAGCTTGACCGATCGGTCAATTTTTCGGCAGGCTGACCCCTTCCTATGGGGGACTCCTTGCGAATCGCGCTCCTCGTTTACCGCGGCAACCCGCACTCGGGTGGCCAGGGTGTCTACACGCACCACCTGAGCAAGGAGCTGGCGGCGCTGGGTCACCACGTCGAGGTCTTCAGCGGCCAGCCCTACCCGGACCTGGTCCCGGAGGTGCCGCTGGTCAAGGTGCCGAGCCTCGACCTGTACCGGGCCGACGACCCCTTCCACATCCCCAAGCTGAACGAGTTCAAGACGGCGATCGACGTCCTGGAGTTCGCCATCATGTGCACGGCCGGGTTCCCCGAGCCCCGCACGTTCAGCCGCCGGGTGCGCAAGATCCTCAACGCCCGCCGCGGTGATTTCGACGTCATCCATGACAACCAGTGCCTCGGCAACGGCATCCTCGAACTGCTGCACGACGGGTGGCCGATCGTCGAGACCCTGCACCACCCGATCACCGTCGACCGCCGCCTGGAGCTGGCCCAGAACCCCTGGACCAAGCGGCCGCTCCGCCAGATCACCCTCCGGCGCTGGTTCGGCTTCCTCGGCATGCAGTGCAAGGTCGCCCGCCAGATGCCGCGGATCGTGACCGTCTCGGAGTCCTCGCGCCGGGACATCACCCGGGATATGGGCGTCGCCTACGAGCGCATGTCGATCGTGCCCGTTGGCGTCGACACCGACCACTTCCGGCCCCTGCCCGACGTCACGCCGGTGCCCGGGCGCATCATGACCACCGCGAGCGCCGACGTCGCCCTGAAGGGTCTGGTCCCGCTGCTCGAGGCCGTGGCCAAGGTGCGTACCGAGCGCGACGCCCACCTGGTAGTGGTCGGCAAACCCCGCGACGGAAGCAGCATCCCGAGCGTCATCGACCGCCTGGGGCTCG
>JAFASB010000101.1 GCA_019244985.1 Acidimicrobiia bacterium
AGATCTTCGACCGCGTGCACGCGCTCGCCTCGTACGTCCTGGACGCACTGGACGAGCGGGGAATCGCCGCGATAACGCCACGCGATGCGCACGCGGGAATCGTCAGCATCGGGGTTCACGACTCGGCAGCCGTCGTGGAGGGGCTCAGGCAGCGGGGAGTGTCCGTCTCGGACAAGATGGGGCGGGTCATCGTCTCGCCGCACTTCTACAACATCACCGAACACATCGACCGTTTCGCGGACGCGCTGCGTGCGGTCCTGGAGGCGCGGATTCACGGCGTCTAGAAGGAGATCAACGTGCGAGAAGAGATCCGAGCTGAGGCGCTGCATCCGCCGATCGGCCACTATACCGACGCGGTCCGCTTCGGCGACCTGCTCTTCCTGTCGGGATGCGGACCGACGAACGAGCGCCTGGAAGTGGTCGGCGGGGAAGACGCGGGTGCGCAGGCTCGCCAGGTGTATGAGAACATCCGGGCGGTACTGGAAGCCGTCGGCGCTGGCCCCAAGGACGTGCTCAGTGTCACCACCTATCTGACCGACATCGAGGATCGCGCCAAGGTGGAGCCCGTCCGGCGCGAGTTCTTCGGCGAGACGCGCACTGCCAGTGCCACGGTCGCGGTCAGTGTGCTGGCGGTGCCGGGCGCAAGGGTCGAGGTCCAGGCCGTCGCCGGCATTCCGCGTCGTGACTGAGCGAGCTCGGCAGCAAAGTTCGGCAGGCACCTGAAGAGAGGCGGCCGATGGAAGAATGGCTTGACCGCGCCCGCGAGGATTTCCCGTACCTCAACGGCCGGATTTACCTCAACTCCGCCGGGGCCGGGCTTGCCTGGCGCGGCCAGACGGTCGCGGCGAGCCGCTACTACGACGGTGCGGCGCGCATGGGGGCCGACGGCCAGTTGCTCTGGGAGGAGCAGGGAGCCCGGGCCCGCGATCGCGTCGCCCGCCTGCTCGACGTGCCGCTCGAGGACGTCGGCTTCTACCGCAACACCAGCGAGGTCCTCAACCTGGCGGCGAACAGCATCGCGTGGCAGGCAGGCGACGAAGTGGTGGTGGCCAAGGACGACTTCCCGTCGGTGCAGTGGCCGTGGGTGAAGGCCGAGGAAGCGGGCGGCAAGATAATCCGGGTAGACCCCGTCGCCGAGGACCTCCGCGAGCAGCAGTTGCTCGATGCTCTGAGCCCGCGGACCCGGGTGCTCGCCGTCACCCATGTGCATACCGTCACAGGGACCCGTCTCGACCTGGCCCGGCTCGGGCGGGCCTGCCGGCAGGTCGGCGCGCTGCTCGTCGTCGACGGCATCCAGGCCCTCGGCGCCATCGCCCTCGACCTCACGTACGTGGACGTATACGCCTCGGCGGTGTTCAAGTGGATGCTGTCCGGCTTCGGTGTGGGTATCGGCGTGTTCCGCGAGCGAGCCCGCACCATGCTCACCCCTGCCTACCGCGGGTACCGAAACGCCCCGCCGAGTTCCGCCTTGCAGTACGCGGATCCGAGTTACCCCGGTCTCTACGTGCTAGACGCGACGCTCGAGTACCTGGAGCAGATCGGCTGGCCCGTGATCTACGAGCGAGTCGACCAGCTCGCCGGCCGGGTCGTGGACGCGGTCGCCGATGCCGGGATCACCCAGGTGACGTCAGCGAGCGCGCGCGCCGGCATCGTCACCATCCGCATCGACGACCCAGCCGGGTGTGTCGAGAGACTGCGAGGAAAGTCGATCCACGTCGTCGCGAAGCTCGGCCTCGTCCGGATCTCTCCACACTTTTACAACACCACCGAGGACGTCAACCGCTTCGCGGAGGTGCTCGCGGCCGACGTCGATGCCGCGATACACCGCGGGTAGCAGGTGATTCGTCCTACCTTCACGGGGCTTGATGCACTCCGACGATCCCGCGACCGCCGTCTGTGAGCCGGGGGCCGCTGTCGGCCGTCCCGATCATCGGCCTGACGGTCCTCGCCGGACGGAACCCGGCAGTACTACTACATCAAGGTGGAGAGCCGCTTGGATACCGAGATCGAATCACCCAGCCGACGACGTCGACGGCATTCAGGCCGCCTCGGTGCCTGGTCCGGCGAAGGCGAGCGGTCAGCCGCCCATCAGCATCGAATTGATGTCGAACGACGGGAA
>JAFASB010000175.1 GCA_019244985.1 Acidimicrobiia bacterium
GTGCGCCAGATTCGAGGGACATCGACCAGCCAGGTCGACGACGTCGACGTCTCGTTCGTCACCAGCGGTGAGGGCGTGCCCACGAGCGCGTTGCTCCTCACCAGGCCGTGAGCATGATCAGCGGAGCCCCGCTTCCCGCGATCAGAGAGGACACGGCCGGGTTCTGGGAGGGCACGGCCGCGGGCGAGCTGCGCATCCAGCGCTGCAGCAACTGCCGCCGCCTGCGCTTTCCACCGCGGCCGATGTGCCCCTACTGCAACTCCCTCGACCACACGTGGGACGCCATGTCCGGCAACGGCCGGGTCTGGTCATACGTCGTCCCCCACCCCCCGCTGCTGCCGGCGTTCATGGAGCTGGCGCCCTACAACGTCGTCGTCGTGGAGCTCGACGAAGATCCGCTGATCCGGCTCGTCGGCAACCTGCTCGAGTCTGCCGAGGGCGCCATCAACGAGGTCGACCCCGCAACGATCCGCATCGGTCAGCCCGTGCGCGTGGTGTTCCAGCCCGCGGGAGAGGACGTCGTCCTCCCCCGCTGGGTCAGGAGTTAGGGCCGCCGGTCGTCCACCCGGCGCATGTCGAGCTCGAGGCGTCGACCCGAGACGTGGCGAGCGCCGCCCAGGACGAACAGCCCGGCGACCACCAGACCGACGGCCAGGGCCGGGGTGAACGGGCTCCCCGTGTTGGCGAGCGACGTCGCTGCGGGCACGCCGACGGCGGGCTTGGTGAAGTTCTCGCCCAGCACCTCGGTCGGGATGCTCGTGTTCGTGAGAGCGCCACCGCTGACCGTCGACGACGTCGTGCCTCCGACCGTGGTCGACGTCGTCGAGCCGCCGTGCGCGGTCGTCGAGGTTGTCGAGCCTGCGGTCGTCGAGGTGGTGGACGACGTCGAGGACGTGGACGACGGCGGACACATGAGCACCCAGATCACCTTGTGCTTGTCGCCGCCCGGCAGGTGGGCCGTGACGAGGATGTGGATGCCCTGCTGGGCCTGGGCCACGATCCCGGAGACGAGGCCGCTCAAGTCGACGAGCCCACTGACGTTGTCGCCCGCCGGGACGTGCAGGATCAATAGCCGCTGGTCGTTGCCCGCCCGCGTGGTCGGCGGCATGGCGAGGAAGTCGATGTCGAACGGAAACCCGACGCCGTGCTCGATGACGACCTGCAACGCGCACAGGACGTGCGTATGGGTGGCCGGGCCGTCATCGATGTCGTCGTCGTCGACCTTCACGCTTCCCGGATTGCCGTTGAAATGACCGTCGCTCCCGTGGGCGTGGGCCACCCCGGCGATGGCGAGCACCGCCGTTGTGAACACCACGAGGAACACCAAACGACCACGTAGACCTTGCATGCCGCGACCCCCCTGTTCTCCGACAACGGTGCAAAGACCACGACCACCGCTTTCGTGACGCGCGCAGCGTGACCATTTTTCGGAGGGATGACAGCCATGACGCGGGACGGTTCGTAGGGATTTGGAGGTTTACGCGCAGTGCGCGCGGGGAAAAGACGTGCCCCGGAGGGACCGGGCGTTGGCGCTTCAGGCAGTGCGGGGCAAGGCGGACACCTTCCTCGACGAAACCGGCAAGTTCTACGCACTGCTCGCTGACGTGGCGGTGCGGGTGCCGCGCCGGCCCTACAAGCTCAAAGAGATCGCCCGGCAGACCTGGTTCATCGCCTCGGTCTCGCTGTTGCCGGCGCTCCTGCTGACGCTCTCGTTCGGCCTGGTGATCGGCCTCGAGGTGTACAACATCACCCGCCAGTTCGGCGCTGACTCGGCGCAGGGTGCGGCGATGGTCCTCGCCATCGTGCGCGAGATCGGTCCGCTCGGGACGACGTTCATGATGGCCGCCGCCGGCGGCACGGCGATCACCGCCGACCTGGGCGCCCGCAAGGTGCGCGACGAGATCGACGCCATGAAGGTCATGTCCGTCGACCCGATCAAGGATCTCGTCGTCCCCCGCGTGATCGCGGCAGCTCTGGCCACACTGCTCATGACGGCGATCGTGATCGTGGGCGGCATCCTCGGCGGCTACCTCTACGCCGTCGTCCTCAAGGGCACGAACTCGGGGGCCTACTTCCAGGGCTTCAACACACTGGCGCGGATGCCCGACCTGTACCTCGCCCTGACGAAGGGCTTCGTCTTCGGGATCGTGGCCGCCTCGATCTCGGCGTGGAAGGGCCTCTACGCCAAGGCCGGACCGTCGGGGGTCGGGATGGCCGTCAACCGAGGCGTGATCCTGACGCTCGTCGCTCTCGTGATCGTCAACCTGATCATGACCTACGCGTACTTCTCGTTCGTCCCGGACGCGATCAGGTAGCCGGCGCGCAATGGCCCTCCCCCTCAACGCCGACAGCGTCACCGAAGCGCTCGCGCCGGTCCTGCAGCCGTTTCGCATCGCCGGGCGGATCGGCCGGCTGTCGGGTCGGGCCCTCATCAACGTGCCGGCGTCGCTCAAGTACCGGTCGGTGATCGCCAACCACATCAGCGACGTCGCCGTCGGGTCGGGGGCCTACAT
>JAFASB010000279.1 GCA_019244985.1 Acidimicrobiia bacterium
GCAATTCGACGGCGTTCGCCACACGCGCTGCCAGCCCTTTCGCCACCTGGGCGACGAGGCGCTCGTCGGCGGCAAGGGCGCTGTCCGAGTCGCCCACCAAGACGACGAGCTCGTGCTCGTCGCCTTGGGCGAATGCGTCGAGGGCGCTGCGCAGGCGCGTATGGACGGCGAGGATCCGCTCGACGCTGGGATCGGCCATCGCCGTGAGGTCGAACGTGTCGCCGGCCAGGATGACGACACCGGGCCCGTTCCAGTCGTCGACGGCCCGAACGAGCTCCGCCACGGCCAGCCGGGAGGCAGCGGTGTCGGCCTGCCCGAGTCGGAGCGATCCGACCACGAGCACTCGACCGCCGGCGGGCACCGACGACGTGTGGAGGTCGTTCACCGTGGACGGCACGTGCTCAGTATCAACTGCCGGTGATCGACAACCCGAACTCTCTGCAAGGCCGAGGGCGGGGCGGACGTCTTCTCGCTGACCGTGGTCTGCCGAACGCGCATCGGCGTCCCCTAGGCTCGGATCCAAATCCGTGTCGGGGAAGTCGGCCCGCCAAACGTTGAACGGTGCAAATGGCGAGGGATGGCGACGAGTCCTTCGAGGCGGCCTACCGCGAACTATTTCCGAGGGCCGCGTCGCTGGCGTACAGGCTGCTCGGTGAGCGGACCGCCGCGGAGGACGTCGCCGCGGAGGCGCTGGCTCGCACGTACGCGCACTGGCGGAAGGTCTCCCGGCTCAGTTACCGAGATGCCTGGGTGCTGCGCGTGGCGACGAATCTGGCGATCGACGCCGGGCGCCGGCGCCGTCCTCCCATCGCCCTCCAAGACGCGCTGGACGTCCAGGAGGCGGCCACCGTGCGCCTGGCGTTGGTCGTCGCGTTGCAATCCCTACCCCGCCGACAGCGCGAGGCGGTCGCGCTCCGCTACCTGAGCGACCTCCGCGAGCAGGACGTGGCGACCGCCTTGGGCGTGTCCGCCAGCACTGCGAACACGCACCTGCGGCGGGGCCTCGACACGCTTCGACGCCGCTTGCGTGACGGATTCGGCGACATGGAGATTGCAGATGCAAAGCCCTGAACCGACCTGGGCACCCGAACGCCACCTCGATGCCGTGTACCGGCGCGGCCGGCACCTTCGCTGGCGCCGCCGTCTCGTACTCACGTCGGCGCCTCTTCTCGTGGCCGGCTTCGTGGGCGTCGCCCTCGCCCGACTGCCGGCCACGTCGAGGCCGAACGTGGTCAACGCCGCGCAGGGCCACGGCAACGACTCCACTGAGGGCGGGCCCATCGGCGGCGGTTCCGACTCCGACGGCGCAGGCTCCCCCCGCAGCGGCGCGCACGATCCCGGAAGCGCGTCGACGCCCGGCGCCCCGACCGGCGACGGCACCGCCCAATCCCAGGGGTCCGGGGCGACACCGCTCGCGCCGGCGCCCGCGAGCGGATCCGTCGGCGGAACGCCGGGCACCCCTCCGCCGTCGGGCTCGCCGAGCACTGCGGCCCCGGCCGCAAAGACGGGCGCGGCCCCGAACACGGCGGCGCCGGCAGCGGCGATCGCGTGCAGTTCGTCGGACCTCCAGTACACGACCCGCACCGACCGCAGCCACTACGGGTCGGGCCAGTCGGTGTCCGTCACGCTCGTGATCACCAACCGCGCCAGCCACCCCTGCGACGGTCCGAGCCCCTGCGGCGTGGGGCCGTGGGCGACGGTCCAAAACGGCGCCGGCACCATCGTGTGGCAGAGCCATCCGCTCGCCACGATGTGCACGAACCCGCCACCCTCGGTCCACCTGGCGCCCGGTCAGTCAGCCAGCTACGGCGCCGGAGTCTGGGACCAGACGATCTGCACGTCGTCCGGCGCGTGCACCGCGGCGGCGTCGGGGAGTTACACCGCGACCGCCCGCCGAGGTGATGTGACGGCGACCGCTGCCCATTTCCGCATTAACTGATCGGTCGATCGCTCGTGTAGCCGAGCGAGCACGATGTCGACCCTGTGACGTACGACGCCATCGTCGTAGGGCGGGATCGAGCTGACGGCGGGGCCCGTCATGGCTGCTCGGCTAGCCGGCGAGCTCTACCTCCGCGGCCAGGATGACCGGGAGGTTGAGCGGGAGGGCCGTCGCTCCGATTGCGGTGCGAGCGTGGGATCCGGCATCCGAGCCATACAGATCGATGAGCAGCTCGGAGGCAGGGTTCACGACCAGCGTCGTTTGGGCGTAGCCCGGGTCGGCGTTGACGTTGCCGAAGAGCATGAGCCACGCGGCGATCCGGTCCAGGTCACCGACGGCGCGCTGCAGGCTCGCCAGCATCGCCAGCATCGCCGACCGGGCTGAGGCCTGGGCGGCTTCGAGCGACACCTCGCTCGGGACCCGTCCGAACGGCCCGAGCGGCGAGCCATCGGCGCCGAGCGCGCCGTGACCTGAGACGAAGGCGCGAGTCCCCCGGACGCGCACCCATTGGAACGGGGTGGTCACCCCGGGAGGGACCTTCGCCTGCTCGGGCAGCTCGAGCCCCCGCTCCTCCAGCCGCTCTTCGACCCGTGCCATCGCACCTCGCTCGCTGTTCGTTGTCACTTTACAGTGTGTCAAGTGTGCACAGTACGAGTAGGTTGACAGCATGTCAAGTGGAGACCCCGCCACGCGACGTCGCATCCTCGAGGCCGCGCAGGCCCTCGTCGAAGGCAGTGGTGGGGCCGACGTCTCGATGGCCGCGGTCGCAGAGCGCGCCGGTGTGTCCCGCCAAGCGCTCTACCTTCACTTCGCCGATCGGGCCACGCTGCTCCTGGAGCTCTCGCGCTTCGCGGACTCGAGCCTCCGGACGCCAGCTCGCCAGCGCCGCGTCGACGAGGCGCCGACGGCGCGTGCGGCCTTTCGGGAGGCGATCGCGTTGCAGGCGTGGTTGAAGCCGCGGCTGCGGGGGGTTGCCAAGGCGCTGGACGTCTTGCGCCGCCGCGACCCAGGGGCCGACGCGGCGTGGAAGGAGCGCGAGCACGCGCGCCTGGAGCGGTGCGAGCAGATCGTGCGGCGGCTCCACGACGAGGGTCAGCTGGCGCCTTCCTGGGACGTCGCGACGGCCGCGCGTTGCTTCTGGGCTGTGACGTCCCAACGCGTCTGGGACGATCTGGTGGAGGACCAGGGCTGGTCCACCGCTCGATACCGGGCCCACGTCACCCAGCTCCTCGAAGCCGCGCTCCTTCGCCCGGAGTGATGCGCTTCACCCGCACGTGCCGCCGAACGGTGACAGCGCGGACGCACTACTGGCTTTCCGTCGCGCTGCGTAACCGCGAGGACCGACGGACGTGGACCGCGCCGCCGTTGTGTTGCAAGAGTCGATCGCAACAGCCGATCGCCTGGGCATGACAGCCATCGCAGCTGCGGCGGCCAACTCGACGAGCGTCAGTGGTGGAAGCCGGTTCGCACTTCGTCGGCGACCGTGCGGGTCGCCAGGCGGTCGACCGTTCGCTTGAGATCGCCGAGGAACAGGGCAGCAAGGTCGCGACTGAACCCGTTCCGCACGACGACCCGAAGGACAGCGAGGTCTTCGAGGTCCGGCGGCATCTTGTACGCGGGGACAATCCAACCGCGTTCCCGGATGCGTTCCGACACGTCGAACACCGTGAACCCCGCATCGTCGGCGACCCCGAACGCGAAGGCCGGAATGCCACCGCCGTCCGACAACAATTCGAAATACGGCAGGGCGGCGACCTGGCCCGCGAGCCACCGGGTCACATCACGGCACTCCTGCTGCAATCGGCGGTATCCGTCGCGACCGAGCCGGATCAGGTTGTAGTACTGCGCCGCCACCTGGGCTCCAGGCCGGGAGAAGTTGAGGCCGAAGGTCGGCATCTCGCCGCCGAGGTAATCGACGTTGAACAC
>JAFASB010000298.1 GCA_019244985.1 Acidimicrobiia bacterium
GGTCGTCGGCGACCGACTCGAAGCGGCAGAGGGAGCGGGGAAACCGACTCGTTCGGCCGTCCGGTGCCTCCAGGAGGATCGGGGCGTGACCCGTCGGCGTCACCGACAGGCGAAGGTCGCCGACCTCCATCGTGGCCTGCGCCGGCAAGCCCTCGGCGCCGAGCTCGGTGTCGACGTCGAAGTGGTCGATGTTCTCGACGTCGACACTCGGAGGGGCGACGAACCCCGACGCGAAGGGAATGTCGATCAAAGGCCGGAAGGCATGGAAGGCCGTGCCGTCCTCGAGTCGACCTGCTGTCCAGCACCACGGCATCGACCACCAGTCGCGGTGGCCCCACGAGTGGTCGCGCTCGCCGAAGCCGTCGACCTCGATGCGCTCGTCGCCGACGAGGACCTCGCCCTGGACGGTGCAGGCCGCCTCGTAGCGGGGCAGGCCGCTCGACATCTGCGGTGGCGCCGCCTCGACCCACTCCAGATCGAGCCCGAATCCGACGCGCTCACCGCGCTCGCCGCGGTAGGCCTCGGCGGGGTCGTCGAGCGAGACCGCGAACGCTTCGAGGTTCACGCTCCAGTGCTCAAGCGGCGTCTCACACACCGTGTCGGCCCACAGGCCTTCGGCGCGGAGCTCGAGACTCGAACCCTTTGGCAGCGGCACGTCGTGATCACGGACGGCGACCAGCGGCCGGCCCTCGCCGACGAGGTACGCCCAGTACCAGGTGGTCCCCAGGTTCGGATACAGACCGACGCGCACGTAACCGCCCAGGCGCCCATCGGGGGTCGCGAAGTCGAAGTACCAGGACTCGTTCCACAGCTGGTCGCCGGGATCGGCTTCGTGCTTGCCCTCGTCCTTGGGGTCGACGGGTGCACTCATGCGTTCGGCGCCAGCGGCGTGTAGTAGGGCACGTCGCCCTCGATCGTCGCGCCCTCACCGGTGAACGGCTCCAAGGCGTCGTAGAGAGGACCGACAGTGTCACGGGGGACGGTCCAGTCGAGGTCGTCGGCGACGCCCGCCACCTCGGCAAAGGGGCGGAGGAACGAGAAGTACACGTAGGCACCCGCGTCGATCTTTTGCCGGCGGGACATGGCGGCAACCTGGCGGTAGTGCTCGGCCTGGGCCTTGCGGACGGCTGTCAGCACGGCGTCCCACTCGTCTGCGCCGACTCGCCGCAACGCGCCCCCGGGACCGTCCGTGGTGTAAAGGCCGAAGGCGACGAGGTGGTCGAGGTAGTCCTCCGGCTCGGTGAGTGACGTGCCCCAGTCGTTCACGCGCACGTCGACACCGTCGAGCACGAGGGCGGCGGTGAGGTTCCGGTACGGCACGCCGGCGGCCACGTGCGACCAGGCAAAGTCGCTCTGACCCAACTGGTAGTAGTCGCGCACGAGCAGGGTCCGCCCATTGTCGAGCGGGTACGGGCCACTGTCAGCAACGCCGACACGCGTGTCGAAGTACATGAGGAAGAGGTACGCGACGAGCGTGGCGTTGAGCTTCTTGATCGCCGAGCACGCCTGTTCGTCGGTCGCGGTCGCCTGGGAGAGCAACGATTCGACGACGTCGTCGCCGTACGGATGGGCCTGGAAGCCCGCGTCCCACGCCTGCAACGTGCCGTCAGCGCGGTAGGCGGCCGCGGCGCGCTGCCAGAAGTCGAGCACCGTCCACGTGCGGTCGACCTCGTCCTCGACGAGGCCGAACGTCGTCAAGAGCTTGCGTCCGGTCAGGTAGATGTTGGCGACCGACCAGAGATGCACGGCGTTGACGCGCACGCCCGGGCGGCGCCCGGCCGCGCCGATCTCCTCGGCCGGCATCGCCTTGTCGATGGCTTGCATCATGTCCGGCCACCGGTACCAGGCCTCCGCCGCCGACACGAGGATGTAGGCGGAGACAGGAATCAGACGCGATTCGAGCGCCGTGCGCTCCGCCGTCATCGCCCCGCTGATCTCGGCGTGGTACGCGATGAGCTTGTCCGCCTCGGCCCTGCGACCGTCAGGCGTGTCAAGCACGGACGACCCCCTCGGCACCCGAGCAGTCGACCTCAACGTCCGCGCCGTCCGCGGGCTCTGCGCCGTCGAACTCGGTGCCCATCACACACGGCAGCTGGAACTCCCGGCTGACGATGCCGATGTGACTGCGCATGGTCCCGCTCGTGCAGACGACGGCAGTCAGCTCGTGGAAGATCGGCGACAGGAACGTCGCACCGGCGTCGCGCACCAGGGCGACAACCCCGTCGGCGCCGGCGTCGAGCAGGGCCAGGACGTCGTCCGGCGATTCCAAGTGCCGGAAGGTGCCGCGCACGGGCTCGTGGTCGAACACCTTCTCGCCCCGCCCCACCGGTTGCACAGGTCGGGGATCGTAGCCTTGCAGCGGTGACGCACTACGAGGTGCTTGGCGTGTCGACCTCGGCCGGGCCAGAGGAGATCAAGCGCGCCTACCGGCGCATGGCCCGCCGCCACCACCCCGACGTCGCCGGCAGCGACGACGCCGTCATGCAGAGGCTGAACCAGGCCTGGGCCGTCCTCGGCGATCCCGCGCAGCGGGTCGCGTACGACCGAGCGCTTGGCGTCGGCTCGTTCAACGGCTCGCCCCGCATGGCACGGCCTTCACCACCCCCGGCCCCGGCCGCGGCCCCGATCGTTGTCGACGAGGACGGCGAGGCGGACTGGGGTCCCGAGCCCGAGCCCGGCCCGGGCACCAAGCGAGACCTCTTCCTGCTCGCCCCGGTGACGCTGCTCGGCCTCGCGGCGGTCAACGTCGGGCTGGGCGGGTGGTTCATGGAGGGGGCGTTCCTCGGCTTCGCCGTGGTCTGCTTCGCCCTGGCTCTGCTGACGTTCGCGCTGGTGCCGATCCTGACGTTGCGGCGCCAGGCGCGCCGCACTTACCGAGGCTGAGGCACGCGCCGGCACAGCAGCTGGCCGCCGCCGGACGCCACCAGCGCACGGTCCTCGGCCCAGAGCCGCCCTGTCCAGCCCATCAGTCCGTTGGCCGCGTTGGGAGCGTGTCCGTCGGTGAGCAGCCATCCCGACCGCGGCCGCGGGTCGTTGAAGGCGACGTAGAGATCGAGGCTCGGCGCGTAGAACGGCGGCTCCAGGTAGGCGTGCGGGAGGTGAGCTGCCGGCCAGCTCTGCACGTCGACGAGGATCACCGAGCGGCAAGCGTCGACCCACGGGTCGTCGAACGTCGGCGTCGGCGTGAACCGACACCAGGCCCGCCACACCGGCTCGAGCGGTTCGGTCGGGGGCCACGCCGCATGAACCGCAGCGGCTTCTGCTCGACGTTGTTCCAGAACGCGAACGGCGGTCCGGCCTCGAGCTCCTCGGCGGTCAGGAGCTCGGCCACCGCTGGGACGTCGTCCGGGCTCGGGACGTCTGGCGCGCTTGACGCGTCGTGCGTCAGACCCTCGACTTCACCGACGCTCCATACGGTTGCCTCGAGCATCGGCTTCCCGCCCTGGCTCACCTCGACACGATGTGACGCGGCCGTGCGCGCTTCGCGAAGTGTCGTGACGGCGATGTCGATGGCGTCGAAGGCAGCCACGCCGAGGTAGTGACACGAGAAGCTCGCCGGACGGTCGAACGCCGAGACCTCGCCGGCTGCCCGCAGGGCGAACGACGCCAGGTATCCGCCCATCGGTCCCCAGATCTCCCACTCGCGTGAGAGCGTGGCCGTGAAGCGGCCGTCGGCGACCCGCTCGACAGCGGTGTCGGCGCCGAGGTCACCCACGACTCAGGTTTGGTTAGCCGAGGTTGGCGACGTCGGCCTGCTTGGCCCGGACGGCCTCAGCGGCCGTCCGCAGCGCCTCGACCTCGTCGTCGGAGAGCGGCAACTCGACGATCTCCTTCACGCCCCCGCGCCCGATGCGCGCCGGCACGCCCAGGTAGACGTCCTTGATCCCGTACTGACCCTCGAGCCAGGCGCACACCGGCATGACCTCGCCGGTATCACGGACGACGGCCTTCACCATCGCCGCCGCGGCCGAGGAGGGCGCGTAGTACGCCGAGCCCGTCTTGAGCAGGCCGACGATCTCGGCGCCACCGTCGCGGGTCTTCTGCACGATGCCGTCGACCACGTCGGCTTCGAGGACCTCGAGGAGCGGCTTGCCGTCGACCTTCACCTGAGAAGGGATCGGGACCATCGTGTCGCCGTGGGAGCCGAGGGTCATGGCCTCGATCCGCGACGCCGAGCTACCCGTACGCTCGGCGACGAAGTGTTTGAAGCGGGCGGTGTCGAGCATCCCCGCCTGCCCCATGACGCGGTTCTTAGGGAAGCCTGAGACCTGGGCACACAGGGCGGTCATCTCGTCGAGGGGATTGGAGACGACGATGATCACGGCGGCGGGTGAGGCGGCCACCAACTTGCGCGTCACGTCACCGACGATCTTGGCGTTGGTCTCGATCAGATCCATCCGGCTCATGCCCGGCTTGCGCGGGAGCCCGGCGGTGATCACACAGACGTCGGACCCGGCCGTCTCGTCGTAGCCGTTCGTGCCGACAATGCGGGTCTCGAAGCCCTCGATCGAGCGGGCCTGCATCATGTCGAGCGCCAAACCCTGAGGCTTGTCCTCGATGATGTCGGTCATCACGACCTCGTCGACGATGTCGGCCTCGGCGATGCGCTGGACGAGCGACGACCCATAGAACCCGGCGCCCACAACGGTGATCTTCAAAATTGCTCCCTCCTCGCTACGCCGAGAACACTAGGACGCATGAAGCAAGGGACCACAGGCCAAGCTCGAGTCCACGTCAACGCCCCGCCGGAGAAGGTCTATGACCTCGTCTCCGACGTGACCCGCATGGGCGAGTGGAGCCCCGAGACCGTCAAGTGCGAGTGGATCGACGGGGCGAGCGGCCCCGCGGTCGGCGCCCGATTCAAGGGCACCAACAAGCGCAAGTTCGCCCGGTGGAGCACCAAACCGACGGTGGTCGCCGCAAGTGCGCCGCACGAGTTCGCATTCGCGACCAAAGAGACCCGTTGGACCTACCGCTTCGAGCCGGCGGGCGGCGGTGGCACCGAGCTCAGCGAGTCCTTCGAGATGATCGAGGACGTGCCGCTCTTCGTGGTCCTCGGCGAACGCCTGATGGGTATCAAGGACCGGAAGGCCGACCTCGAGCGAGGCATGCAGCAGACCATCGACCGCATCAAGCGGGTCGCCGAGGGCAGCGCTTAGAGGCGTTCGACGATCGCCTTGGCGAACTCCGACGTCTTGACCTCGGTGGCGCCTTCCATCAGGCGGGCGAAATCGTAGGTGACGATCTTCTCGGCGATGGTCGCCTCGAGGGCCCGGACGATGTCGTCGGCCGCCGCCTGCCAGCCCAGACGCTCGAACATCATCACGCCCGACAGCAGCACCGAGCCGGGGTTGACCTTGTCCTGGCCGGCGTACTTGGGCGCCGTGCCGTGGGTGGCCTCGAAGATGCTGTGGCCGCTGACGTAGTTGATGTTGCCCCCGGGAGCGATGCCGATACCGCCGACCTGGGCAGCCAGGGCGTCGGAGAGGTAGTCACCGTTGAGGTTGGTGGTGGCGATGACGTCGAACTCGTCGGGGCGAGTGAGCACCTGCTGCAGCGTGATGTCGGCGATGGCGTCCTTGATCAGGATCTTGCTGCCCGGGTCGCCACCGCAGTCGTCCCAGCCGACGGCGACGTCGGAGAACTCCTCACGGGTGAGCTCGTAGCCCCAATTGCGGAAGGCGCCCTCGGTGAACTTCTGGATGTTGCCCTTGTGCACGAGGGTGACGCTCTTTCGCTTGCGCTCGACGGCGTACTCGGTGGCGGCGCGGATGAGGCGCTTGGAACCGGTCTCCGACACGGGCTTGATGCCGACGCCTGAGTCGGGCCGGATCTTCCAGCCCATCTCGTCCTGCAGCAGCCTGATCAGCTTGGCCGCCTCCGGCGTGCCCTCCTCGACTTCGAGACCTGCGTAGATGTCCTCGGTGTTCTCCCGGAAGATCACCATGTCGACCTTCTCGGGGTGACGCACGGGCGACGGGACCCCCTGGAACCACCGCACCGGGCGGACGCACGCGTAGAGGTCGAGGATCTGGCGGAGGGCGACGTTCAGGCTGCGGATGCCGCCGCCGACCGGCGTCGTCAGCGGCCCCTTGATGCCGATCAGGTACTCCTTGAACGTCTCGACGGTCTCGTCGGGCAGCCAGCTGCCGGTCTCGTCGAACGCCTTCTGCCCGGCCAAAACCTCTTTCCAGGCGATCTTCTTGCCGTGCTTGGCCGCCGCTGCGTCCATGACCAGCTGGGCTGCCGGCCAGATGTCGACGCCGGTGCCGTCACCCTCGATGAAGGGGATGATCGGCTCGTCGGAAACCTGCAGGGTGCCGTCAGCGGCAGCGGTGATCTTTTCAGGCATCCTGCGAGGATAGGCCCAGGTTCTGCCAAACCTCTTTAGGCGCCGCCGACGTGTTCGTCGTGTAGATGTGCAGACCCGGCGGATCCTGGGCCAGCAGCTCCTGACCGAGCTGGGTCGCCACCTCGACGCCGATCTTGCGCACCTCCTGCGCGTTGTCGGCCAGGCCTTCGAGTCGGTCGTCGAGCCACTGCGGCCACGTCGCACCGTTCAGGGCGGTGAACCGCTTCGCCGTCGCCACGTTGATGATCGGGAACAAGCTCGGAATGACGGGCGTGTCCACGCCGAGCGCATCAAGCTCGTCGATCAGGCGGAAGTAGTGATCGGCGGTCCAGAAGAACTGGGTGATGGCGAAGTCAGCCAGGCGAAGCTTGTCGGCGAGGTGGCGACGGTCGCTCTCTCTGCTCGTCGACTTCGGATGGACTTCGGGGAAGGCCGCGACCCCGACGGAGAAGTCACACGTGGCGCGCGCGAGGTCGATGAGCTCGACGGCGTAGGTGAACTCGCCTTCGTCAGGACCCTCGAGCGGAGGGTCGCCGGCGAGAGCGAGCACGTTTTCAAGACCCTCTTCCCGGTAGCGGATCAGCAGGCCCTCGATCTCGTCCCGGGTCTGACCGACGCACGTGAGGTGGGGCATGGCGACCATCGACGTGTGGTGATGGATGTAGAGGACACTCTCGAGGGTGTTGTCCCGCGTGGATCCGCCCGCGCCGTAGGTCACCGAGCAGAACGACGGTCCGAGTGGCTCCAGCTCGAGGAGCACCTTCTGCTGGTGAAGGACCGCCTCTTCGTTGCGCGGCGGTGGAAACTCGAAGGAGTACGTGGGCCCCGCAGCCAGCAGGTCGGCGATCTTCGCCATCGGGAAAGGCTATCGAGACGGGCTACGAACGCCGCTTGGACGCGGCCAGCACCGTGTTCTTCAGGAGCATGGCCCGCGTCATGGGGCCCACGCCGCCGATGCGAGGCGTGATCCACCCCGCTACCTCGGCCACCGACTCCTCGACGTCGCTGACCACCTTCTTGCCGTCCATGGTCACGCCGGCGCCGATCACCGCCGCACCGGGCTTGACCATGTCGGGCTTCACGAGTCCGGGGGCGCCGGCGGCGGCGACAAGGATGTCTGCCTGGTGGGTGTAGGAGCCGAGGTCCTGCACGCCGGTGTGCACGACGGTGACCGCGGCGTTGGCGTGCTCGCGCTTCAGGGCGAGGAGATTGGCAAGGGGCCGCCCGATCGTGAGGCCGCGGCCGATGATCACCACGTGCTGGCCCTCGATCTGGACACCATGGCGCACGAGCAGCTCGATGATGCCCGCCGGGGTGCACGCGATCGGGCCCAGGTTGCCCATCACCAGCCGGCCCAGGTTCACGGGGTGCAGCCCGTCGACATCCTTTTCGGGGTCGACAGCGAGCAGCGCTTGGAGCTCGTCGAGCTGCTTCGGCAGCGGCAGCTGGACGAGAAAGGCATCGATGTCGGGATTGGCGTTGTAGTCGGCGATGACCTCGACGAGACGGTCCTGGGTTGTGTCTTCGGGCAGGTGCTCGCCGAAGGACCGGATCCCGATCTCCTCGCAGTCCTGGTGCTTGAGCCGCACGTACGACGCGCTGGCGGGGTTGTCCCCGACGAGGATCGTGCCCAGCCCGGGGGTAATGCCGACCTGCTCGAGTGACGCCACCTCTTCGGCCAGCTCTGCGCGAATGGCGGCCGCTATCGCAGCCCCGTCGAGAATTCCTGCCCCCATCAGTGCCGGAAGTGCCTTTCTCCGGTGAAGACCATGGCGAGGCCGTGCTCGTCGGCGGCAGCGATGACCTCTTCGTCGCGAAGCGAACCGCCGGGCTGAACGACGGCACCGATGCCGGCGGCTGCGAGCTCGTCGATGTTGTCGCGGAAGGGGAAGAAGGCGTCGCTGGCACAGGCACCGCCGTGGGCGCGGCCGTCGGCCTTGCGGGCCGCGATGCGCACCGAGTCGACGCGGTTCTGTTGGCCCGCACCGATGCCGACCGCTTGGCCGTCCTTCACGAACGTGATGGCGTTGGACTTGACCCATGCGCACACCCGCCACGCCAGCTCGACGTCGCGCCACTGCTCATCGGTCGGCTGGGCCTTGGTTGCGCCCCGCCAGTCCGCGCGCTGGCTGATGACCCGGTCGGGCTCCTGCACGAGGAGTCCGGCATCGATCGAGCGCAGGTCGAAGCGCGGGCGGCCCGGCGCGTCGGCCTCGAGCACACGCAGGTTCTTCTTGGCGGTGAGCACTTCGAGCGCGCCTGATTCGTAACCCGGCGCCACGACGACCTCGGTGAAGACCGGGGCGAGGGCCTCGGCCATGGCGACGCTGACCGGACGGTTGACGGCCACGATCCCGCCGAACGCCGACACCGGGTCGCACTCGTGAGCCCGCGTGTAGGCCGTCTCGATGTCATCGGCGACTGCGGCGCCGCACGGGTTGGCGTGCTTGATGATCGCCACGGCGGGGCCGTCGCCGAGGTCGTGCACGAGACGCCAGGCCGCCTCGGTGTCGTAGAGGTTGAGGTACGACAGCTCCTTGCCGCCGTGCTGGGTCATCGAGTCCCACCACCCGCGCTGGCCGACCTCGCGGTAGCGGGCGGCCTGCTGGTGGGGGTTCTCGCCGTAGCGCACCTCCTGGGCCCGGTCGAGAGCCAGGTGGATGCTCGGGGGCAGCGTTTCGCCCTCGTCGAACCAGGTCACGATCGCGGCGTCGTAGGCCGCGGTGTGGGCGAAGGCGGCACGGGCCAGGCGGCGCTTGGTCTCCGTCGACAGCGACCCGTCGGCGCGCAGCTCCTCGAGGACCTGGCCGTAGTCGGCCGGGTCGACGACCACGCCGACGTGGGCGTGGTTCTTGGCCGCGGCGCGGACCATTGTGGGGCCGCCGACGTCGATCATCTCGATCGACGGCGAGCTTCGGAAGGGATAGAGGTTGCAGACAACGAGGTCGATGGGCTCGATGCCCTGGGCCTCCAGGTCCGACAGGTGCTCGGGCTTGGACCGGTCGGCGAGGATGCCGCCGTGGATCTTGGGATGCAGGGTCTTCACCCGACCGCCGAGCATCTCGGGCGACGCGGTGATTGAGTCGACAGCCGTGACCGGGACACCGGCTTCCTCGAGCGCCTTGGACGTGCCGCCGCTGGAGACCAGCTCCCAGCCGAGGTCGACCAGGCCACGCGCCAGATCGACGAGGCCGGTCTTGTCGTAGACGGAGATGAGGGCTCTCACGCGGACTCCATGAACTTCTTGATCGTGTCGGGATAGAGACGGTGCTCGACGGCCTTGATGCGCTCGTGGAGCGTGTCGACCGTGTCGTCGTCGAGAACAGGCACGGACTCC
>JAFASB010000312.1 GCA_019244985.1 Acidimicrobiia bacterium
CAGCCACCTCGGCGGAGTGGCGCACGTGGAGCTTCTCGGTGATCTGGCCGATGGTTGGTCCAAACGGACGTACGGACGATGGGGGGACGAGATGGCGGTGTTGGGGGCGTTCACACCACTGCAGCCCGGTCGCGACGTGCGAGTTTCACACGCACGGGTGGCACGTGGGGTCCCGACCCGGTATCAGCGCTGGGTGAAACCGGCGATCGACAGGGTCGCCGCCGCGGTGCTCTTGGTGCTCTGCCTCCCGGTCCTGGTCGGCGTGGCCTTGGCCATCCGCATCGGGATGGGCCGCGGGGTGCTCTACCGGCAAGAGCGCGTCGGGCTCGGCGGACGTCGGTTCACGATCTACAAGTTCCGCACGATGGGCCACGACCGCCGGCACCAGGACCTCGCCTTCGTCGGCGAGAACCGCCGGCGCACGCACAAGGACCCGAACGACCCGCGCCACACGGTTCTCGGGCGAGTCCTCCGCAAGACGAGCCTCGATGAGGTGCCCCAGCTCTTGAACGTGCTGCGCGGCGACATGAGCCTCGTCGGCCCTCGGCCCGAGCTGCCCGCGGTCGTCGACGGGTACCAACCGATCCACCATCGACGCCATGCCGTCAAGCCCGGGATCACAGGCTCGTGGCAGGTTTCGCCCTATCGCGACCAGCCGATCGCCAAGGCCATCGGGCTCGACATCGCCTACGTCGACACTGTGAGCTTCACGACTGACTGCCGGTTGCTCCTCAAGACGGTCCCGGCCGTCCTCAGTCGCCGCAGCTTCTGACGCCGACCGGGCGACGGTCAGCATCCTTCGTACACGCTCGGCTGCCACGAGCTGAGGCCGATGCCGTCGGCGCCTCTCCGCCCCTGCCGGGCGTGCCGGCCGACGAGACGAACATCTAGGGCTCAACGCGGTTCGAGCGGCGGGGCGCCGGGCAGGACATGACGATGCGAGTCGCGCTGTTGGGACTGGGACGCATAGGCACCGCGCTGGCAGAACGTCTGCTCGATGGCGAGCACGAGCTCACGGTCTGGAACCGCACGCCTGAAAAGGCAGAGCCGCTCCGGGAGAGCGGCGCACGCGTCGTGAGCACGTCGAGAGAGGCAGTCGACGGTGTCGACGTCGCCATGACGATGCTCGCCAACGACGATGCCGTAAGAGCGGTCGCCTTGGGCGACGCCGGGTTCCTCGACGTGCTCGGTGACAGCGCCGTCTACGTCGACTGCTCGACCATCGCGCCAGCACTCAGCGAGGAGCTGGCCACCGCCGCGGGTCCAAACCGCTTCCTGGCGATGGCCATCGCCGGGGCGCCTCAGGCTGTCCGCACCGGCGCGGCGGTGTACCTCGCAGGTGGGCCAGCGGACGTGCTCGAGCGGGTGCAGCCGGTGACGAAGACACTCGGCGGGACGCTCCGTCGCTTCGATCGGCCGCGCGAAGCGCTCTCGGCCAAGCTGGCCAACAACCTGATGCTGCTCGCCGGGGTCATGGCCCTCGCCGAAGCGTTCGAGGTCGGGCGGGCCGGCGGGCTGGACGACGACGCGTTGCGCAAGCTGCTTGCCGACAATCCGACCGTGCCGCCGGCGTTGAAGAACAGGTTCGACGGAATCCTCACCGGCGAGCACGAGTCCTGGTGGACGACCACCCTCGGCGCCAAAGACGCTGCGCTCATGGTCGACCACGCGGCGAGTGCCGGCGTCGACCTCCCCCTCACCGGGACAGTGCGCGACGGTCTGTCGCGCGCCGCCGAGCGGCACCCCGACGAAGACATCGTCGCCATTCGTTCGAACTATCGCTCGGCATAGATACGACCGAGCGTGCTACCAACTGGAGCAACCGGTCCTCTTCGCGCGCTGTCTTTGCTGTCCGAGGCCGGGACGACACCCGGCAGGCGCTACCGGGAGACGCTCAGCGTGCCTGTCATATAGGTGTGGATGCTGCAGTGGTAGTGGATCGTGCCCGGTGCCCGCGGCGTTATCGCCCTCGTCTGGCCGCCGGCGATCGGGCCGGTGTCGAAGGAGCCGTCGTCAGCCGTGAACGTGTGCGCCGTGTCGTCGGCATTGCGAACCTGGAGTGGCTGACCCGCTGTCGCGCTTGCCGGCGATGGCGCGAACGCGAAGTTCTTGATCGTGACGGCGCTCTTCGAAGTCGAACTGTGGCCCGACGAGCAACCGGCGGCGCCCAAAGCGGTGACCACGAGCACGATCGGCAGGGCAGCGCGCCTCAACTGAATGTTCACGTTCGAATCTCTCCTGCAGGCTCGACGGTCACGAGCTCGTGGGTCGACGCTGGCGAACGACCAACCTCGTCGTGTTGGAGCCGCAGGTTGGGCGTGGCAGCCGCGACCGTCTGGTTCACCTCGTCGACGACCCGGCGAACGGCGCTGACGAACTGCGCCACTTGGCGCAGCGCACCCGGGAGCCGCTCGGGCCCGAGCACGACGAGTGCGACGATGAGGACGACGCCGAGGTGCGCTGGCGACGTCAGGCCGGCCGGCACGTCACCCTCCCGTCGATGAGTCGGGTCATCGGTGGAGCAGCCTCCCGATCAGGATCGACGCCTCGTAGAACACGTACATGGGCACAGCCATAGCGAACAGCGAGTAGGGGTCCTGGCTCGGCGTGACGATGGCCGCCACAGCGACGATGACGACGATCGCGGGGCGGCGCCATGCACGAAGACGCGCTGTGCTCAGGACGCCGGCGAGCTCGAGGAACACCAAGAGCACCGGGAACTCGAACGACAGCCCGAACGCCACGATCATCAAGGTGATCAGGCTCAGGTACTTCGAAGGCGTGTACAGCGCCGTCAGATTCTGGCCCCCGACGCCCACGAGGAAGCTCAGCGCCTGCTTGAAGGTCAACAGGGCCACGGCCCCACCCAGGCAGAACAGCAGGATCGATGCCATCACGAACGGGATCGCGTAACGCCGCTCACGCTTGTGCAGCCCCGGGGTGATGAACCGCCACAGCTGCCACAGGACCACCGGCGATGCGAGCATCAGGCCCCCGAACGCCGTGATCTTCAGACGGGTCGCGAACCCTTCGAGCGGGTCGGTGACGATCAAGGCCCGGTGATGGGTGATCTGGCTGTACGGATGAACGAGGAACCCGAGGATCTGGTTGTAGAGAAAGAAAGCGACTACGCCGCCGATCGCCACGGCGAGGGCGGCGATGAGCACGCGTCGGCGAAGCTCACCGAGGTGGTCGACCAGGGTCATGCGACCCCGCTCTGCGACAGCGACCGCAGTCATCGGTCACCTCTGAGGCTTTGACTCATCCGCCCGACGGTTCGCTACTCGACCGGCTTGGTCGCTTCGGCGTGGCCTTGGCGGAGTCCGGCTTCGAACTCCGACTTGGCCGAGCCAAGGGAGCGGGCCAGCTTCGGCAGCCGGGAGGTGCCGAACAACAGGGCCACGATGGCCAGAACGACCAGGAGGTCGGGGCCGAAGATCTCGGCGAGGATCACAGGGTGGGACACGGATCGATTCCTTTCAAGAGAACGTGTGGGTTGGCAGGCAGCCCACTCCGTGCGAGGGGGTGGGCTGCGCTGCCGGGTACCCAGCTCCGGCTGGCCGGCGGTGGCCTCCGGGGCGTCCGGCGTGTGGGCGGAGAAACCCCGTACCGGACGGGCGCGGCGTCAGCTGCCGATGTCGCTCGGCGGCCGGGCGCCGTCGGTCTTGGCGAACGTGTCCGGCACCGGGTACTGGCCCAGGACGAAGTTCAAGATGGCCGCGTGTTGCATCTCGACGGGCTGGATCGACGCCGCGGTTGCGAGCGCCTTCGGGTTGGAGATGACGCCGATGCCGTTGAGGTAGGTCGCAGCAGCGACGTTCTCCAGCTGGAGCGCCAGCTTGGCCAGGCCGCCCACGTCCTACA
>JAFASB010000345.1 GCA_019244985.1 Acidimicrobiia bacterium
CACGGTGATCGGCGTGCGGCGCTGCGACGAGAAGGCAATCAGGTCGGCCAGGTCGTCGCGCGAGTCCTTCAGATAGGCCTGGATGACGGCGCCCGCTTCGAGCTCGGAGAACTCTTCCTCGCCGAGGAGATCGCGGAACAGTTGGAGCGTGACGTCCTTGGCGTCGTAGTGCTCCATGTCGAAATGGATGTGGGCGCCGGCGTCGCGCGCCCGGCGCAGGATGGGACGTAACCGCGCCTTGGCGTCGGCCAGAGCGTCGGCCCTCGACAGCGGATCGTGGAACGAGGTCAGGGCCGTCGGCTTGATGCTGACGTTCACGCGCGGCAGGCGCCCGACGTCGTCGCGCTCGAGGTGGTCGTCGGGCGGCCACGCGCTGGTCGCCAGGATCAGCTCGGCAAGGAGCTCGTCGACGCGTCGTGCGTAGTTGTCGGCCTCCTCGGCGGTGATCGTCTTCTCCCCGAGCAGGTCGACGGTGAAGGCGCTCCCGGCGCGCCACAACCGCTCGAGGCCGTGGACGGCCGCAGCCGGATCGCTGCCGACGATGAACTGGCGCGCCATGCGGGCGATGTTGCGCCTTGCGACCGAAGCAGCGGCCGCCTTGCCGAAGGGCACGCGGTCGGCCACGTCGAGGCCGAGGTCGAACGTGCGAGGGACGTCAGCTTCGGCGAAGTACTCGTCGAGATGGCGCAGCACGTCGGCGTCGCCGGTCGTCGCGGGGAAGACGTCGACGAAGCGGAACAGCTGCGTCTTGAACGAGGGGTGGGACATCGCCCACTCGAGCATGCGCTCGCTCCACCACGACCTCTGCACGATCTCGGACCGCTCCCCCGCGCCGAGGTCGGCGATGCGGTGAGCGAGGGCGCTCACCTCGGACTCGAGGGCAGACGCCACATGTCAAGGGTACGACCGCGTCGGCCGTAAACCGACGACCGAACAGGCGTACGAACCGGTCGGGCGGGGTACAACCCCGGTGGGCCGCAGTACCGCCGAAAGGCGGTGGACCTGGGTGCTTGGCGCGAGGGGGCCCCAGGTGCGGCCCCTAAGCCGCGATGCCTACGAGCTAGACGGTCGCGACCCGGCGCGGCGGCGCGGGGCCGTCGAGGGTGTGGAGGTCGGCGAGGCGCGGGTCGTTCGAGAACACCTCGATGACGGGCTCGGTCAGACCCAGGCGCTTCTGCAATCGCTCGACGTCGGCCACGTGGTTCCACAGCACGAAGGTGACGACCATGCCGGTGCGTCCGGCGCGTGCCGTGCGGCCCGATCGGTGGAGGTACGCCTTCTGGTCCTGCGGCGGCTCGTAGTGCACGACGAGGTCGACGTCCTCGACGTGGATGCCGCGCCCGGCGACATCGGTTGCAACCAGCACCGGGATGCGGCCCTCGGCAAAATCCGCGAGCGCCTTCTCACGTGCGGTCTGGCGAAGATCGCCGTGGATGGCTGCCGCGCGCACCTCCTCGGCGCGCAGCTGGGTGACGAGGCGGTCGGCCTGGCGCTTGGTGCGCGTGAAGATCAAGGCGCGCGTCACACCACGCGTGACGGCAGCGGCCACCTTCACCCGGTCCATCTCGTGGACGGCAAGGAAGCGGTGGTGCATCTCGTCGACGGTCTGGGTGGCCGACGCCACCTCGTGCCGCACGGGGTCCTTCAAGTAGTGGCGCACCAGGCCGCCGACGTCACCGTCGAGAGTCGCCGAGAACAGCAGCGTCTGGCTGCGGCTCTCAAGGCGACGCAGGATCCATTCGACCTGTGGGAAAAATCCCATGTCAGACATGCGGTCGGCCTCGTCGACGGCAACCGTCTCAACGCCCGCCACGCTGATGGCGTTGCGGTCGATGAGGTCGATGAGACGCCCGGGCGTGGCCACGATGAAGTGGACGGGGCGGCGCAGCGCCTTCATCTGGCGGTCGAGATCGGTGCCGCCGTACAGGACCATGACGCGAAGGTCGAGGGCGCGGGCCAGCGGCGTGAGCACCTCAACGACCTGGCTCGCCAGCTCGCGCGTCGGGACCAGGACGAGACTGGCCGGACGC